>JAYEGS010000360.1:0-5496 GCA_034659215.1 Pseudomonadota bacterium
TGAAAGATTGGCTTGCGGCCAGCACCGATCCTCGGGCTGCTATCTGCGGCACAACCTTAGAGGTGGGGGTCGGGGATGTTATGGCTTCATTCAGTTCGCGGGGGGCCAACCTCTCCGTTGCAGATATTATAAAGCCCGATGTTACGGCTCCCGGAGTTTCAATTCTGGCGGCCGGTGGGAGTGATACGACCCAGGCTTACGGCGTTAATGAATGGGAATTTATGAGCGGTACTTCAATGTCCTCACCGCATGCCGCCGGGGCCTCGATTCTTTTGCATAAACTTGAGCCCGGCTGGAGTCCGGCCGAAATTCAATCGGCCTTGATGACGACGGCGGTTACCAATGGGGTGCTGCTTGAAGATGAAGTGACACCGGCCGCACCTTTTGCACGTGGAGCCGGGCGTATCTCTCTGCCGGACGCGATGGCCGCAGGTCTCGTACTTGATATTAATCCGGCTGACTATTGGGCGGCCGATCCCGCATCAGGCGGGGTTCCGGCGACGTTGAATCTGCCCAGTCTGGGTGCCGCTGAGGCAGTTTTTCGGCAAACTTGGGAGCGGACGGTAAAGAGTGCGCTACCGACGGCGGAAGCCTGGCAACTAAGTGTTACCAACCCTTCTGGGGTCTCTTTGGGCGTTGTTCCAGACAGTTTTGTTTTGCCGGCTGGCGGCAGCCAGACCATAACCGTGACTGCCGAATTAGGTGATGCAGAGCTAGAGACCTGGCTTTTTGGGGAATTGCAGCTGACACCGGCTTCACCGGCGGTGCCGGTGGCTCGTATGCCGATAGCTTTGCGGAGTTTAAATTCAAACCTTGAGCGGACGCTGGTGCTTGAAAATACCGAGCTGAGCGGAACTGAACTGATTACCGATCTTGAGGCCATTGAAATAACCGATCTTTATCCTCGTTACTATGGCCTGGTGGAAGCCGAGCTTCATGAAGAGGCACTGATCCAAAATCCTGTCCCCGGACATATATTTCCTGGGCCGGATCCGGCAACGGACGGCCTTTGGCTGGTGGTGCAAAATGTTCCCGCCGGCAGTAAACGCTTGGTGGCCGAAATTATTGGTATGGCGCTTTTGATCTTGGCAGCAGTTCTGTCGAGCCCGGTAATTTGGGTACGGTTTCCATTGATCTTTACAGATGCAGCAACGGCCATATTCGAGTATTGCCGACTGATGAAATATATACCCACCCCCTACAGGCGGTCTATGATGCCGCAGTTATAGATAATGATACTTTAGAGCTGCTCACAGGTGTTTTTATCGAAGATCTTGAATTTGCCCGCGATATTGCAATTACTTTAAGCGGCGGTTACGCTTGTGACTACAGCAAGGTTGTCGGAACCAGTACAATCAAGGGTTCAATCACTATCAGCGCCGGTACAGTGACTTTTGAAAACCTGATTCTGGCGACTTCGGATTAATCCCTGAAATCGGATTTATCCCTTGACAGTGCTTTGATTATTTGCTAATCGGTGCGGTTCCCCAGCCCGGAGAGATGACCGAGAGGCTGAAGGTGCACGCCTGGAAAGCGTGTGTGCGGGTAACCGTACCGAGGGTTCGAACCCCTCTCTCTCCGCCATTTTAATAAAAAGTATTTTTACGAAGTCAATCCATATGATAAATTACGGGATGGCTAAGTAAAAATTTCGATAGACAAGCTGTTGGGTTTTTCCAGGCGCGAGACTATACAACTAGTATGTCGAGTGACTGGAAAAACCCAACAGCGCAGGATATCGGAACTTTTTACAACGCCATTTATCCCCATGGGTGATAACCAGGTCCTGTGCAACGGCGACGGCGTGAACCCCGTCAGATCCGGAAGGAAGCAGCGGCAGCACCGCTCTCCGTGTGCCGCAGGGTAGCCTGGTTATCTCTCATGGGGATAAATGTTTTTATAAGTTAGAGGAGTTATGGCGGAGGCATATCAGGTTCTGGCCCGGAAGTGGCGGCCGCAGCTCTTTGCCGAATTGGCAGGGTTGGAGCATATCGCCAAAACCCTGCAGAACGCGATTCGTCTGAATCGGGTTGGCCATGCTTTTATCTTTACCGGTTCGCGCGGGGTCGGCAAAACCTCCGCCGCGCGGATTTTAGCCAAAGCCTTAAATTGTGCCAACGGGCCTGCGGAAGAGCCTTGTAATAGTTGCGAAAACTGTATTGCGGTTACCGCCGGCAACGCCGCCGATGTAATCGAGATTGATGGTGCCTCCAACCGCGGGGTTGGTGAAATCCGTCTGTTACGCGAGAACGTTACCTACCTGCCGCAGAGTTCACCTTACAAGATCTATATTATCGACGAAGTTCACATGTTGACGACCGAGGCCTTTAACGCTCTTCTGAAAACCCTGGAAGAGCCGCCGGATCATGTCAAATTCATCATGGCGACAACCGATGTTCACAAGGTGCCGATGACCATCCTCTCACGTTGTCAGCGTTTTGATTTTGGTCGTTTGACCGGAGCCACGATTGCCGCCGCTCTAGTCGAAATCGGTGAGCGTGAAAATTTGACTTTTAGCCCCGGGGCAACCGAATTGTTAGCCCGTGAGGCCCAGGGCAGTATGCGGGATGCCTTGAGCTTGCTTGATCAAGCGCGTTCCTATGCCGGTGAAGTTATTGCGGTCGAAGATCTGCGTAGTGCCTTGGGTTTGATTGAAGCGCGCCACAGTTTTGCCCTTCTGGAAAAAATAGTCAGCGGCGACTTGAGCGCCGCCGTCAACCTGGTTAATGATCTGGAGCAAGCCGGGGTCGATCTCAAAAAGTTCAGCGAGGAGTTCCTTTTTTATCTTCGAGATGCCCTCTTTTTAAAACTTTCCGCCGATCTAAAAGGACTACTCACTATCAGTCCTGACGAGATTGCACGGCTTGAGCCTTTGGTCGGCGGCAACACGTTACCATATTGGCAGCAGCTTTTTGATCTCTGGCAGGGGCACTATTCACAAATCAAGATTTCGCAGACCCCACGACTGGCGCTGGAGATGGCCCTGATCGAATTGGGCATGGCCCGTGATTTATTGCCGGTTGAGGAGTTGTTGGGGCGTATTGATCGCCATTTAAAGGTTGCTCCCGCAGCGGTTTCCCCGAGAGCCGCTTTTTCCGGAAATCCGGCCGCAGTCGTCAGTAAACCGGCAACACCAGCGCCTGCGGCAACGCGTCCGCAAATGCAAAACCGACCTCCGGCTCCTCCACCGGTTGCAAAGGAGCGGCAAAAAGTTGCTGTTGCCGCTCGTCCGTCACCATCACCGGTGGTTTCCGAGCCCCGATCTGTGCCCAAACCTTTATCTTCTTCCGATTCTCTTCCTAAAGAACCAGTCGCAGCTTCGGTTAAGCCGGCAGTTGTCGCGGAGAAAGCGCGAACCGAAAATTATGGATTTTCGGAAATGCCGCCGCAACCGCCACCGCCGGATGATTTCAGCGATCCCTCTAAGGTACAGTGGGAAGCTTTTCTTGGACGTCTGGCTCATAAGGATGCTCGCATAGGGGCGATGTTGCAACGTTCCCGATTACTGCCGTCCGCTGCCGGTGTACTTTTATTGGAAGTTGCGCCGCACGCTCTGGCTCTGCTTGATCTGGAGAGTGTCAAACAGGATATTTTATCACTTTGGGCCGAATTTCAGGATCGAAATGACTTTTCGGAGCTTAAGTTTCAAACTCCCTCAACATCTTCCGGAGCGCGGAAGACTGAGCGCAACGGCAACGCCGCTCCAGGCGCTGGTCAGCGCCGCCCTTTGCCGACCAAAGAGGAGATTTTTAACGATCCCTCAGTTCGTTTTATCAGCGATCGTTTCGGCGGCCGCGTTACCGAAATAAAACCACGCAACTGAAGATGGCGTCGTAAAAAGTTCCGATATCCTGCGTTGTTGTGGTTCTCCAGACACTCGACATACTACGTGTATGGTCTCGCGCCTGGAGAACCACAACAACTTGTCTATCGAAATTTTTACTTAGCCATCCCGTGACTTTTTACGAATTCATCAAATGAAAACCTTTTGATTCCGGTTTTTACCGGACTAGGAGAGTACGATAATGGCTAAAGGTATGGGAAATTTAATGAAGCAAGCGCAGCAGATGCAGGCGCGGATGGCTAAAATGCAGGAAGAGGTTGGTCAACGCACGATTGAAGCTGCCGCCGGCGGCGGCATGGTCAAAGTGGTTGCCAACGGCAAGCAGGAGATCCTCTCAATTGTTATGGAGCCCGAAGTTGTCGATCCCGATGATATCGAGATGTTGCAGGATCTGGTTCTGGCCGCCATTAATCAGGCGTTGCGGGAATCTCAGGCGATGATGACCGATGAGATGAGTAAGCTAACCGGCGGCCTCAAAATCCCCGGATTGACTTAAATTATGAATACTAAGAAAATTTTTGCTTTAACTGACAATTATGTGGCGCCGACTTATAAGCGCTTCCCTGTGGCTTTGGTCAGAGGGGAGGGGGTTAAGGTTTGGGACGCCGAAGATAATGAATACCTTGATTGTCTGGCCGGGATTGCGGTCTGTAATCTTGGTCATTGTCATCCGCGGGTAAGTGCTGCTATTGTCGAACAGGCGACCCGGCTGATGCATGTCTCTAACCTCTATTATATTGAGCCTCAGGCGCGGTTGGCTGAAATTTTATGTGAGCTCTCTTTCGCCGATAAGGTTTTTTTCTGTAATTCCGGGGCTGAGGCCAATGAGGCCGCGATTAAACTGGCGCGGCGTTATGGACATGAGGTTTTTGGCGAAGGTGTCAAGCACATTATTACGATGCATCGCTCTTTTCATGGTCGCACCATGGCCACGATCACAGCAACTGGTCAGAAAAAGGTGCAGACCGGCTATCAGCCTCTGCTTGATGGTTTTGACTACGTTCCTTTCAATGATGTTGAGGCGGTGGCCGCAGCAATCACGGAAAAAACTTGTGCGGTGTTGGTAGAACCGGTGCAGGGAGAGGGTGGCGTGATTTTGCCGGCACCTGATTATCTTGCCCGCTTGCGAGCTCTCTGCGATGAGCGGGGCATTTTGCTGATCTTAGATGAAGTTCAAACCGGCATCGGTCGTACCGGAGCCTTTTTCGCCCATCAGCATAGCAATATCGTTCCCGATATCATGACCACCGCCAAGGCTCTGGGTAATGGTTTTCCCATCGGCGCAATGTTGGCAAGCGATCGAGTGATGCGCCATTTTGGTCCCGGCACGCATGGTTCGACTTTTGGCGGCAATCCTTTGGCTTCTGTCGCAGCTCTGGCAACCATTGAAACCGTGCGTGATGAGAAAATTCTTGAAAAGAGTGTCAAAATCGGCGCTTTTCTACTTGCGGGACTAAAGCAACTCAAACAAAAATTCCCGGAAATCATTGGTGAAATCCGGGGCATTGGCCTCATGGTCGGGATCGACTTAAAGGTTCCGGTTGGCGAGGTGGTCAGCGCTTGCCTTGAGCAGCGTTTGTTGGTCGGTTCGGCCGGCGACAACACTTTACGGCTGACGCCGCCCTTGATTATTGAAGAGGCGGAAATTGAGA
>JAYEGS010000360.1:5596-8296 GCA_034659215.1 Pseudomonadota bacterium
GACTTAAAGGTTCCGGTTGGCGAGGTGGTCAGCGCTTGCCTTGAGCAGCGTTTGTTGGTCGGTTCGGCCGGCGACAACACTTTACGGCTGACGCCGCCCTTGATTATTGAAGAGGCGGAAATTGAGAATTTGTTACGAATATTAACCGAAGTATTTTCACTCTATCACGATGTGGGGACAGACCTCCAGGCAGGGCGCTAGCCCTTAGCCGGGCTGAGATTGCGCCCTGAGCGTAGCGAGGAAGTGCCCTCGGGGTATCACTCGGTTATGGAAAGCAAAGCGGCGTTTGTCGTTATTAATTGTAACTTTATGGTGGACAACTAACTAGTATTTGAAATGAAAAAAGACTTTCTTGATCTTGCCCAGTGGTCGCGTGATGAACTTGAATCACTACTGACCCTGGCCGCAGAGCTAAAAGCCGCACCGGAGAAATTTTCTCAAATCCTGGCGGGTAAAAGCCTGGCCATGATTTTTAAAAAATCGTCAACCCGAACCCGGGTCTCGTTTGAGGTCGGTATGTTTCAGCTTGGCGGGCAGGCGGTTTTTATGAGTTCGGCTCATACTCAGGTTGGGCGCGGCGAACCGCTTGAGGATACGGCTCGGGTGCTATCGCGTTATGTTGATGGTATCATGATCCGTACTTTTGAACATAGTGAGGTTGAAGCCCTGGCCCGCCATGCCACGGTTCCGGTTATCAACGGTCTTACCGATTTTCTTCATCCTTGTCAGGTACTCACCGATATCTTTACGATCAAGGAGCGTCTAGGATTAGCTCTATCTGATCTTTCCGGACTCAAGGTCGCCTATATCGGCGACGGCAATAATATGGCCAACTCTTGGATTAATGCGGCCTTACGTTTTGGTCTTGATCTAAGAATTGCCTGCCCGCTTGGTTATGAACCCGATACGACTCTGATTGAACGGGTTAACCGGCAAGCGGATAACGGTGCTCAGGTTGCCGTTATCCGAGATCCCCTGGCGGCAGCTCAAGGGGCTGCGGTTTTAAATACCGATGTCTGGGCCAGCATGGGCCAGGAAGATGAGGCGGTGGAACGGCGTCGAGTTTTTACCGGTTATCAGATTAATGACGAGCTTCTTTTGGCCGCAGGCCAAGATCCGCTGGTTCTACACTGTCTGCCGGCTCATCGTGGCGAAGAGATCACAGCTTCGGTTTTTGAGCGTTATCAGGATCTGATTTTTACGCAAGCCGAAAATCGTCTTCATGTTCAGAAAGCTCTGCTGGTCAAATTATTACACAAGAAAGAGGTGTAAATCATGAGTGATATCAAAAAAATTGTTCTCGCCTATTCGGGTGGTCTCGATACGTCGGTTATTTTGACCTGGTTGAAAGAAGAGTATAACTGCGAGGTGATCGCTTTTGCTGCTGATGTCGGGTTGGGGCACGAACTTGACGGAATTAAAGAGAAAGCTCTGGCGACCGGGGCCTCGAAAGTTTACGTTGATGACTTGCGTGAAGAGTTTGTTCGTGACTTCGTCTTTCCCATGTTTCGGGCTAATGCTATCTATGAAGGGGTTTACCTTCTGGGAACATCTATCGCCCGTCCTCTGATTGCCAAACGCCAGATAGAGATTGCACGTCTTGAAGGAGCTGATGCGGTGGCCCATGGCGCTACCGGAAAAGGCAACGATCAGATTCGCTTTGAGTTGACCTTCTATGGCCTTGAGCCCAAAATCAAAGTGATTGCCCCCTGGCGTAGTGACTGGGGACTGAATTCACGCGAGAAACTGGTCGAGTACGCCAAAAATCATAATATTCCGATCCCGGTTACTAAAGATAAACCATATAGTTCTGACCGTAATCTTCTTCATATCAGTTTTGAAGGCGGAGTTTTGGAAGACCCTTGGTATGAGCCTGACGAGGATATGTTTCAGCTTTCCGTTTCTCCGGAAAAAGCACCCGACAAGGTCACTTATTGTGAAATTGAGTTTGTCAAAGGGGATCCGGTTGCCGTTGACGGGGTTAAATTAGGGCCGGCGGCTCTTTTGACCCGCCTTAACGAACTTGGCGGGGCTAACGGTATTGGCCGGGTCGATATGGTTGAAAACCGTTTTGTCGGTATGAAATCGCGGGGTGTTTACGAAACTCCGGGCGGGACTATTCTGCTTGCGGGCCGGCGGGCGGTTGAATCTTTGACGATGGATCGTGATGAAATGCATCTGCGTGATTCCTTGATTCCTGAATATGCCCGCATGGTTTATAACGGTTTCTGGTTCGCTCCGGAACGCGAAGCTTTGCAGGCGTTGGTTGATAAAACTCAAGAAAATGTGACCGGCACGGTAAGACTTAAACTCTATAAAGGAAGTTGCATGGTGGTTGGACGTAAGTCCGAGGTCTCTCTTTATCAGCCGGAAATGGCAACTTTTGAAGAAGATATGGTTTATGATCAGTATGACGCGGAAGGTTTTATTCGTCTTCAGGCACTTCGTTTGAAAGCTCGGGCGGTTTTGAAAAATTAATGAATTTTTCTGTGGGCAGTGGGCAGTCAACCGAAGGCAGTAAAACTAGTCGTTTGCGGTTATTGGTAATTATTGTAGGTATTGTTCTTGTTTTAGACCTTTGGACTAAGGCGTTGGCGTTACAGCACCTTTCTCCGGTTTATCCCAGGAAGATCATTGACGGCTTCTTTTCATTAACCCTGGTCATGAACTCCGGGGTTGCTTTCGGGGTTTTCAGCGGGA
>JAYEGS010000361.1:0-1557 GCA_034659215.1 Pseudomonadota bacterium
CCAGGGTTTCTTCTGATATTAAGTTTCTTCGATTCAGCAAAATCAAAATATTGGCATTCTCGAATGTTGATCTTCTGGCTATGTTTAGGAAGTGTTTAAAATCCTTCTTTGAGGAAGACCCAGAGCCCTCTGCAATGTTGTTTGACATGGACATTCCTGCCCCTCTGAGTTGTTCAGCAAAACGATATAGTCTTTTCTGTTCAAGCTTATCTGCGATGTCGAACAGATCATCGGCAATCTGAATCGCCAGTTGCCAAATTTTTAAATCCTGAAATCTAAATTTAGCCATAATTTATTAGCAGAACGCAGAGAGCATGGCGCAGAGCGCAAAGCATCCCACACTATGCGCCATGCCCTATGCCCTATGCCCTATGCCCTATGCGCCATGCTCTACGCGCTATGCCCTATGCCCTATGCCCTTAACAGCGAAAGACGTATCAATCGTATATTTTACCACTGGCGCCACCAGCCGTCTCCTTGCCTCCTCATCTTCATGAGTATCTCCGTGCTATCTTCTTCTGTAGCGGCATGACTAACAATTGAGGCGGCCAACTCATCCAGGTCAACCTCTTCGGATATAGCTTTCCTAATAACCTCCCTTAGATCAACCACCTCCGCCTCCACCTTTTTTACCTTATTCTCTAACATTTCTAAGTTTAGTTGCATTAGTTCTTATCCTCCTTCTTGCTCTTGGTGCTGGATGGGGAGCCTACTTAATTGGTTGAAAGAATCGTTCGTTATCTGCTGGTAGAAGCCACAAGCGACAATAATTTTGCCGCTGCTTTCTTTAAGACCTGCCTACAAACAAACCACCTGTGCCGTTGGCCATGATAAGGATTTCAATGGCGCATGGGGCATGGCGCAAAGAGCAAAGGGCATGGGGCATGGCGCAGGGAGCATAGAGCAAAGGGCATAGAGCAAAGGGCAGGGAGCAGGGAGCAGGGAGCATGGCGCAGAGCGCAGAGCGTTGTTATTTGAGAGTTTTTTGGAAATTTGTGGTTTGGCGGCAGAGCACATCCAGCTTATATCCAGGAGCCTGTCCAGGGTTTCTTCTGATATTAAGTTTCTTCGATTCAGCAAAATCAAAATATTGGCATTCTCGAATGTTGATCTTCTGGCTATGTTTAGGAAGTGTTTAAAATCCTTCTTTGAGGAAGACCCAGAGCCTTCTGCGATATTGTTCGACATGGACATTCCTGCCCCTCTGAGTTGATCAACAAAACGATATAGTCTTTTCTGTTCAAGCTTATCTGCGATGTCAAACAGCTCATCGGCAATCTGAATCGCCAGTTGCCAAATTTTTAAATCCTGAAATCTAAATTTAGCCATAATTTATTAGCAGAGCGCGGAGCGCAGAGAGCTTGGCGCATAGCGCAAAGCGTCCCACACTATGCGCCATGCGCCAAGCCCTATGCTCTATGCCCTCTGCTCTATGCGCTTTTTGGTTATTTCGGGCATCCGTGTATGTGAGAGATCGCTTGTGCTTACTACGAGTTCGCCCACTACACCCAGCGCCAATAGATGCACAACAGCCATTCCTGTTAGTGCTGTTGAGAG
>JAYEGS010000362.1:0-8281 GCA_034659215.1 Pseudomonadota bacterium
ATTTGTAACTATCCAGCTTAATGTACTTTTCAAACTATCTCGATACGGGGACATTGCTCCAGGCGGCGGCGAAGCCGCTTGCCGATCTGAGCTGCGCTGTGAGCGAAGCGAGGAAGTACTCTTGGGGAGTGTCCCCTTCGAAGCCGGGCGAAGCCAATGTTCGCACCATTTGCAGTGGCTTTAAGGTGATTACGCTGAATAGTTACAATTTTTTCGAGATATCGATAATGTAGAGAGGAAGCAAAAAAACAAGCAAAAAAAGCCCGGCCGATTAGGGCCGGGCTTTTTTTTAGAGATAAATCATTAGCTTAAGAGGTGATTACCACTTCCAAACTAATTCGGCGCGGGTGATCCAGGCGATATCATCTTCGCCCTTCATCTCTTCAACGCCGTCACCAGGTGCCAATCCACTGATGGTGTAGGAGAGGGAGACGTTGCTGGTCAAAGGATATTTAACCTGAGCATCAACGGTTAGACCGATTTCGTCATCGTCAAGTCCCAGAGCATCTTCTTCAGCAAACCACATGTAACAGGTCTGTACTTTGTAGGAGACGTTGTTACAGAATTTACCGGTAGCACCAGCACCGATGTGCATGAGACCGGGGTTGTTACCGGAACCGGCTCCAGAGATACCGCCGTATTTGGCAGCTTTAGAACCGAGACGTTCCGGGGTCAGGGCGTAGAGCGGAGAACCGAGACCGTAGATATGTTCGTACATGTAGGCGCCTTCCATACCGAAGGTCGGGGTGTAGCGGGTAATGTTGGTGATACCAACAAAACCTTCAGCGTCGTCATCGGTTGGGTCATCATCACCCTGGACGTAGTAACCACCGACATAAGGCTGGAATTCAGGCATCAAGTCAAGTTTCAAAGCGCCAAAGACGGCAAATGAGCTGATGTCATAGTCATCGACGCCATTGTAGGCATCGGCGATTGTACCGGTGACACCAACAACTTCAAAGGAGGGCATAAACATGCCGATTTTACCATAGGTTTCGAGGCCGAAGTAGTAGGACTGGGCATTACCGGTTCCCTGGACGCCTTTGCGCATGTCACTGAAACAGGCAAACGGGCTGATGGTCAAGCCGGCGACTTTGTAGTTAAACTTAGCGATATAGGCATACCAGTCGGAATCGCGGTATTTGCCGGAGAGATCAAGACCGCCAGTGGAATTGTATTCAACATCGTCGGCGTCGTTGATGAGCAGCATATTGACCTGCCAATCCATAGTGTCGTCGATTTTGCCGGAGAGCATGATGAAAGGATGGTCATCACCGTAGAGGAGACCACCAGTTTTGAGATCCGCCCAGGTTACATCCCAACCCGTGGTCAGACGAACCGGACCGAAATCGTACCAGAATTTGGAGCGCTCAACCGAGAACTCGGCACCGAAATCGGAGGTGCTGTTACCGTAGTCAGCGTAGGTGTTGCGATCGCCATTGGCTTTGGAGTAATGAATGTCATTTTCCAGAATGACGCGGAAACCGAAGTTTTCGCCCTTACCGGCGAAACCTAAACGGAGTTCATTGCGGACAAAAAAACCGGCGCCCCAGCCGCCTTCATCCAAAGTTGTGTTATCGCTGATGTCGCTGTCGAAATCGTTCATGTTGGAACAGTAGGTCGGGATGAAACGGTTGCTCCCGAAAAGGGTCAGGTCGACGCCTTTTTTGGCGCTTACCGTGCCTTCACCCATGGCGGCAAATGATGAGCCGACCGTGGCGAGGATAAAGATAACGCTCACCAGTAATGCTAGATAACTCTTTTTCATCTGTGTTACTCCTTTTCTTGAATTTAACTTCTTAAAAAAACTTCCACCTATTACATTTATTAAAAGCCAGCTCTAAGCCATCCATTAGTTGTTTCAAATTCTAACAGATCACTTTATTGCCGAACTATTAAGCCGAACTATTAAGTAGTTACTCGAGTTTGCGGGACGGTCAATTAAAGTTCTACAGTGTCGTTAAGAGATTGCAGAACGTATATCCTGTCTCACCCCCTTTTAACTCTTTTGCCCAATTTGGCAAAGTCATGACCGACAAATAATGAACTATTTTTGATCAAATGTTGTTTGATGCAGTGATACCTTGCTATAACAGCTTTTTAGCTTATTCAACACGAAATATCATTTCAACTGCTGTTTGTCAACTAATTTTTAGATATTTTTAATCTTCTCTTTTGATAATCTTAATCTTTTCCGGTGAGAGGGTGATCGGGATGGTCGATTTTTCGGTTATCAGGTAGGTGGTTTCCGTGGTGATGGCGGAGGCCGGCACTTGGTTGTAGGGGGCGGGAGCGCAATGGCTCGGGGGAAATGTAAGTTTTGGTTCGAGGGCGACAACCATTCCGGCTTTAAGCGGCATGGGGTTGTTGTTGGAGATGAAGGGGAATTCGTCGACTTCGAGGCCGACGCCGTGGCCGACGAAGCTGACTTGATCGGGCCCGTGTCCCAGGAAATAGTCGGCAAAGCCAAATTCCCGGGCCAGTTTTCGGGCCAGTTTGAAAACCTCTCCCGCTTCGGTTCCGGGCCGCAGAGCGGTTACCAGTTCCTGGTTGAGAGTGAGGAGATCCTGATGGGCTTGACAAAAGGCCTGGCTTGGTTTTCCGAGACAAAGCACTCTAGTCAAGTCGGCGAGATAGCCTTCATAGTTGACCATGAAATCGATACTGATCGGCACCCCTTTTTTAATTAAATTGCGACCGGCGCCCTGAGAGAAGGCCGGGCTCAAGCCCAATCCGTTAGTCGGGGAGTCGAGATAGCCGCGCCGTGCGGCTTCGCCGCCGCTTAAGGTGTGGCCGAAAAAAAGTTCACTGTTCCAGCCCCGCATCCGGACAATGCCTAAGTGTCCCAGGCGGCGGGCCTCATGTTCAAGCTCGGCCATTAATTCGACTTCGCTAATGCCGCTGGTTAAGACTGTGGCGGCGTGCTCCATGACTTGATCCATGATGGCCGCAGCATTTTTTATACAGGAAATTTCGTAAGGGCTTTTGCAGGCGCGTAAATTTCTGATCAAAGGAGATGCATCGCTGATTCGGCAAGAGTCCGGTAAAAGGCGCTGATAACGGGCGAAAAGGCGGGCCGGTACGACATCCATTTCCAGGCCGATATGGCTTTGGGGCGCAACTCTTGCCCGCAATTCAGTTTCAAGAAGTGCGCTGCCGCCGGGTTGCGGGCGCAAGTCCGTAAGCGGAGTTTCCTGGCGTGCTCGTTCCTGGCTGCGGCGCACCCAGAAAACCGGTTTACCTGTAGCCGGGAGCCAGAGAATGCCATCCTGCAGCGTGCCGGTGAAGTAGTAGCGGTCAATATTTTGCAGGATTAAAAACCCGTCGAACCCGGCCTCGCCCATTGCCTTTTGGGCTTGTCTGAGGCGTTGTTCGATCTCTTGGGCGGGAACCAGTTTATATGAGGATGGCAGGTCGGGAGGGCTTGAGTTCATGGCTTTGGTCGGTCAAGAAACGTCAATTTTGCTTTCGATGTGGGCCAGGTAGTCATTGATCTCTTTTTTCAGTTTGCCGAGTTCGTTGAGACGTGATTCGATTTCGGTGCTGTGGCGGCGGAGAAGTTCGGCAACCTTGGGCAACACTTTTTTATTGGTTCGGTGTCGGTTATAATGATTTTCAAGTTCCGCCATCTCACCCAGGGAGAGCCCTAAAAGTTTGAGTTTTTTAATGAAGCGCAGGCGGCGCAGATCCTCATCGGTGAAAATGCGTCGTCCCCCCTCTATGCGTTTGACCGTATTGAGCAGGCCGATCTCTTCATAATAACGAATGGTTCTGGTGCTGAGATCGAGAAGTTTACCAATCTCACCAATCCGATAACGTTTCAGGGGGTGATCATCTATGGGTTGAGGGGTTGGGGTCGGATTCATGGTTTCCTAAAGTAATTGATAAGTATGATATTCTTTATCTCTGGATAAAAACCGCAGCCCTCTTATAATTATGCCGGTATCGTTGTCAAGAATTTTTATTGTTCCATAAGTGGGTTGTAGCTTAGAGAGATTCGTTGAAAATTCATGATACGACTTGCGATAGTTGAGGAGGATGGCTTAGTTATATCAATGTTTTGTCCGCTTGTTTAGAGGTAGTCACATTGTTTATTCTATTGTATATCGTATAAATTAAAGTATTTATGCTTTAATTCAAAGGCCAGTGTTTTATGTTGACAAATGAATTCTTATGGTATAGTTAAATCTCTATATAAAGATGTTTTACGCTGTTGCTTTGAGGGAATCGGGTTATGCAGGAAGAGAAAATAGAGTCCGTGCCGCAGGTAATCCTGGAAGCTGAAAGTATCTCTTTGAGCTTTGGCGGGGTTAATGCTCTGCTCAGTGTCGGTTTTCAGGTGAGCAAAGGGGAGATCTATTCACTCATCGGGCCCAATGGCGCGGGAAAATCGAGTATGTTCAACGTTATCAGTGGCCTCTATCGGCCGCAGCGCGGGCGGATTCTCTATAAAGGTAAAGATATTACGATGTTGCCGCCGTACAAGATAGCCCCGCTGGGGATTGCCCGGAGTTTCCAGAATGTTGAACTCTTTAAAGGTATGACGGTTATTGATAATCTTCTCCTTGGGCGTCATATTCATATGCGCAGCGGTCTTTTCAGCGGCGGCCTTTTTTTTGGTAAAGCGCAAAAAGAGGAGCTTCATCATCGTGCAGTGGTCGAGGATATTATCGACTTTCTTGAGATTGAACATATTCGTAAAAAACCGGTCGGCACCCTCTCTTATGGTTTGCAGAAACGACTCGAACTGGGCCGGGCTCTGGCTCTGGAGCCGGAGCTTTTGCTGCTTGATGAGCCTATGGCCGGAATGAATCTGGAAGAGACTGAAGATATGGCCCGTTTTATTCTTGATATCAATCAGGAGCGTGAGACTACGGTTTTGTTGATTGAGCACGATATGGGCGTGGTCATGGATATTTCCGATACGGTGACGGTGCTTAATTTTGGTGAATTGCTGGCTACCGGAACGCCTCAGGAAGTACAGGGGAATCCGGTGGTAATTAATGCTTATCTCGGCGATGAAGATTCAGTTTTTCTAGCCGGAAGAGCAGGTTAGAGGACGATTTATGAAGGGAGATACCTTACCCAAACTCTTAAAGGAGCAGGCCGAAAAACTGGGCCGGCGCAGACACGCTTTAAGGGAGAAAGATTACGGCATCTGGCAGAGTTTTACCTGGCAGGAGTACTATGAGCATGTCAAGTATCTATGTTTGGGCATGGTCTCACTGGGCTTGAAAAGAGATGACAAAGTCTCAATTATCGGAGACAACCGGCCGGAATGGATCTATGCCGAACTCGCGGCCCAATGTGTCGGGGCAATTCCGATTGGCATCTACCAGGATTCAATCCTCAAGGAGGTCTCTTATATCATTAAGCTCTCGCAATCAAAGTTTGTGATTGCCGAGGATCAGGAGCAGTGTGACAAGATTCTTGATATGCTGGAAGAGCTGCCTTCGGTTAAATACATTATCTATCACGACTCCAAGGGCATGCGGGATTATGATGAACCCAGGCTTCTCTATTTCCCGGATGTTGAAGCCTTAGGGCGGCGTTACGAAGAGGATCATCCGGGTTTTTTCGAGCTTCAGGTTGAAGCTACCCGGGAAGAAGATGCGGCTGCGATCTGTACCACTTCGGGAACCACCGGTAATCCCAAACTTTCTCTCTTGAGTCATAAAAATATGGTGCATATGGCACGCAACCTGGGAGAGGTTGACAAAAAATTTGCCAGTGATGAATTTGTCTCCTTTTTGCCCCTGCCCTGGATCGGCGAACAGATGATGGCCATCTCCAGCGCCCTGCTTTTCGGTTTTACGGTCAATTTTCCCGAAAAGCCGGAAACTGCTCAGGATGACGTTCGGGAAATTGGTCCTAATGTCATGTTCTCGCCGCCTCGGGTCTGGGAGAATATGGCGGCCACGGTTCAGGTCAAGATCATGGACGCCTCACCCTTCAAGCGTTTTGTCTATGGAAAATGTCTGCCGATCGGCTATCATTGGGCCGATCTTAAGTTTCAGAAAAAGAGTCCCTCTCTGCTTGATAAGATAAAGTACGGGGTCGCCTATTGTCTGGTTTTTCGGGCTTTAAAGGATCGTCTCGGCTTTAGTAATATTCGCAGTGCGTCAACCGGCGGGGCCGCCTTGGGCCCTGATACCTTCCGTTTTTTTCATGCTTTAGGGGTTAATCTCAAACAGATTTACGGTCAGACCGAGATCTCCGGGATCTCTTGTATTCACTATGATGGCGATGTTGATTTCGATACGGTGGGTAAACCGATTCCCGGAACCGAGATCAAGATCACTGATGATGGAGAGATTATCTCGCGCAGCTCTTCACTCTTTATGGGCTATTATGAGAACCGGGAGGCCACTAATGAGACTATTATCGATGGCTGGCTCCATTCCGGTGATGCCGGTTATTTTAATGATAAAGGTCATCTGGTGGTTATCGATCGCGTCAAAGATGTTATGACTTTAGGTGATGGTACCAAGTTTTCTCCGCAATTTATTGAAAACAAACTAAAATTCAGTCCCTATATCAAGGAGGCTGTGGCGATTGGTCATGAGCGTGATTATATCGTGGCCATGGTCTGTATCGATTTTGAGATTGTCGGCAAATGGGCCGAAAGTAATCGCCTGGCCTATACGACTTATACCGATCTGGCCTCTCAGGAACCTATCTACGGCATGATTCAGGAAGAGCTCGCTTTAGTTAATGAGAGTCTGCCCGAAGCGGCCCGGATTCGCAAGTTTGTTCTGCTCTACAAAGAGCTCGATGCCGACGACGATGAGCTGACCCGAACCCGCAAAGTACGGCGCCGGTTTGTCGATGAGAAATATCGTGATATCATTGAGGGTATGTATGCAGATAAAGATCTTATTCATATCGAGACGATTATCACGTACCAGGACGGCAAGACCAGGCAGTTGAAAACCGATATAAATGTGAGAAGTTTGTAACTATTCAGCTTGGAGGGCGTTCAGGCGGTTTCTCGGAACGTCTCGTAAAATTTCGTCGTTTTTCCCAGCGAAGGGAGCGCCCGAAATTGAAGCTGTTTGAGCGAGGTAGCGAGTTCTTCAATTTCAGCGTAATGAGCGCTGGAAAAACAGAAATTTTACTTAAGAAGTGGAGGGAGACCGTCTGAACGACCGGTGGTGGTTTCAATTTTAATAGGACGCTGAATAGTTACAAAAGTTTTTCAGGAGGCGATTGTCACGATGGATTTTTTTCTGCAACTGCTGGTGAGTGGAATTGTGGTCGGCAGTATTTATGCCTTGGTGGCCCTGGGGTTTGTCTTGATTTACAAGGCAACCGGGGTGCTCAATTTTGCTCAGGGTGAGTTTCTCATGGTTGGCGCTTATGTCTGCCTGGCGCTGGTCGCTCAACTCCATATTCCATTCTGGATTGCTTTTGCTTTGACCATGGTGGTCGCTGTGATTTTAGGTTTGATCATTGAACGTCTCGCCCTAAGGCCGATGATCGGGGAGCCGATTATTTCGATTATCATGTTGACAATCGGTCTCTCCAGCGTCTTGAAGTGCGCCGTGCTGATCGTCTGGGGGCCTAATAACCGGGTCTATCCGCAGTTTTTCTCTCAGGTGCCGATTCACTTGGGGCCGGTGGTTATCTCGCAGGTTTATATCTGGAGTGTCGGTTTCGCAATCCTCTTTTTGGCTCTGTTTACCCTCTTTTTTCGTTACTCATCATCGGGGATTGCCATGCGGGCCGTAGCCGATGATCAACAGGCGGCGCTCTCGATGGGTATTAGTGTTAAAAGGGTGTTCGCCATGGCCTGGTGTATCGCCTTTGTGGTTGCGGCTGTCGGCGGGGTTTTCCTCGGTAATATCAATGTTGTCAATGTCTCACTGGGTTTTTTTGGCCTGAAAGTTTTTCCGGCTGTAATCCTGGGCGGGCTCGACAGTATTCCCGGGGCGATAATCGGGGGCTTGACGATCGGTGTGCTTGAGGCGATGACCGGAGGTTATATCGATCCGATCGTCGGGGGCGGTACCCGGGAGGTGATCCCCTTTGTCATTCTGGTTGTTATTCTGATGGTTAAGCCTTACGGTTTATTCGGTACGGAAATAATAGAAAAAGTGTAATGGCGTCGTAAAAAGTTCCGATCTTCTGCGTCGTAGTGATTTTTCAGACACTAGACATACTTATGTGTATGGTCTCGTGCCTGAAAAATCACTGCTCCTTGTATATCGAAATTTTTACTTAGCCATTTCGTGACTGTATTATAATGAGGCTTTAGATGAGCGCGAATATTTGTGGTGAT
>JAYEGS010000363.1:0-6997 GCA_034659215.1 Pseudomonadota bacterium
TGCCCGCGCCCGGCGAACTCATCAGGTTAATGACGAAAACTTTTTTTTTATCAAAAAAAGCACGGTTATCTAAAGCAATCCGATTGTTGGCATCAAGAATATTGGTGACGACATTAATTTTCATATTAATATTTTCCCTAAGTGGTTGATGAAAACGTAAAAAGCAACGAAATGGCTAAGTAAAAATTTCGATAGACAAGATGTTGTGGTTCTCCAGGCGCGAGACCATACAATGTAGTATGTCGAGTGTCTGGAGAACCGCAACAACGCAGGATATCGGAACTTTTTACGCCCCGCAGGAAATGCCCTTGGGGTGCGACGCCATTGGATAGCGAAAAAAGGCGGCGCAACAGCCTTCGTTTGAGACCATGCAGGGGCCAAAGGGGTTGGCCGGGGTGCAGATGGTGCCGAACAGATTGCATTCGGAAGGTTCGATGAGGCCGCGTAAAACCTCGCCGCAACGGCAGGCGTGGTGAGCTTGACTGCTGATTTCAGGAATCGAAAAATGGCGGCGGGCATCGAAGGCAGCAAACTTTTCTTTTAAGATCAGGCCGCTTTCGGGAATCTTGCCTAAACCCCGCCAATTGACTGTTGCCGGCGCAAAAACTTCATTCATGATGGCTCTGGCTTTGGGGTTACCTGCCTCTTTCACTCCGCGTTGATATTGGATTTTAACCTCTGTAACTCCATTCGTCAACTCTTCCAGGATTAGAGCTATTCCCTCAAGAATATCAACCGGTTCAAAACCGGTGATGACTGCGGCCCGATCTGTTTTGATGATGAAATCGTAGGCTGTCGCTCCGATAATCGTACTGACGTGGCCGGGGCAGAGAAATCCGTCAATTGCGATCTTTTCTTCAGCCAGCAGGAGATGCATTACCGGCGGCATCAATTTGTGGCTGCAAAAGATAAAAAAATTGGTGATCCCCAGTTTTTTTGCCTGGAGGACGGCGGCGGCGACGGTGGGTGAGGTGGTCTCAAAACCGATGCCCATAAAAACAATCTTTTGCTCGGGATGGGCTTGGGCCAGGGCCACGGCGTCAAGGGCGGAGTGGACGGTTTTAATTTGGGCTCCGGCGGCGCGGATTTTTTCCAGAGAGTTACCGTGGCTGCCGGGCACCCTGAGCAGATCGCCGTAACTGGCAAAGATGATTTCCGGTTGGGCCGCAAGCCAGAGGGCCTGGTCGATATCCTCAATCGAAGTAACGCAGACCGGGCAGCCGGGGCCGGAGACTAAATGAATATTGTCAGGCAGAAGTTGGCGGATGCCAAAACGGCTGATCGCAGTGGTGTGGCTGCCACAGACCTCCATGATCGTAATTGGTTTGACCAGCTTCGCAGCGGTTTTCCTGATCTTTTGCAGTAGCCCCCGAACCAGTTCCGGTGACCGGTACTCATCAATATATTTCATTATCGATGATCTCCTGGAGCAGCGCCAGACTTTTTTGGGCCTCTTCGGTATCGATTTTATGGATGGCAAAACCGGCATGGCAGAGGAGATAGTCATCAATGGTAACTGCTTCATCAAGAAGGTCAAGTGACACTTCACGTTTAGTTCCGCCGATCTCAATGACGGCCAAGCAGTTATCATCTTTAAAGGCGACAATACGCCCGGGAAAACTTATACACATATCAGTCGACATCCAATTCAAGAAGTTGCAGTTCCTGCCAGCCTTCGGTTACCGTGACCTGATCTCCCCGGCAGTGGGGACAGGTGGTCGGGTCGGCGTTTTTACAGGTAAGTTCCTGGTCACAATCAAAACAGTGAATTTTCAGGGGCAGGATGGTTAGTTCCAGTTTGGCTCGAGCACAGATGCCGTTGCAGGAGAGGGTTTTAAAGGCAAAGTCAAGAGCTGCGGGTTCAACTGACGAGAGCCGTCCGCACGAGAGGTTTACCTGGTTGACTTTGGTAAATCCGTGCTCTTTTGCCTGTTTATCGATAATTGTTAACAGGGATTGAACGAGGGAGAGTTCATGCACTTTTAAGGTTCTCTTCGGTTTGGCGTCAACTCCCATCCGGACAGCTCTTTAAGGAAAAATTTTTCCATGGCCGGGTATGAGCTATACATGATCGAGGTCATAGTTGGATTCATCTCGCCGCCGTATTCTTGTGGGGTGATACAGAGAAAGATGGTCTCCGGCAACGAGTCCATTAACTCAGCTTTCATTAAGACATCAAAAAATTCAACCTCATGGGCCGAGGTTGGGGCCGGTAGATGAAGCTCCATCTCGGCCTGGGTGAACCGGTAGATGGAGCCCGGTTGATCATCGCTTTTGATGATGTCGATGACCAGCAGGCGATCACAGGAGCTTATCGTATCAAGCAGGCCGTAGCCGAGGGTTCCGCCATCGACGAGTTTGACATCTTCGGGAAAGTCGTATTTTTTCTCCATCTCATTCAGAAAATGGACGCCGAAACCTTCATCACGAAGGAGCGTGTTGCCTAAGCCCAAAATGGTTGTTTGCATATCGCTTAGTTTGCTTTGCGAAAGACACGGCCGCTGATCATTGATGAGATTGTCCCCTCTTTATAGACAACATCAGTCCAGATTGCCATGTAGACATGAGCCATAATAAAGATGATAAAGCCCCAGCTGACGATGTGGTGGATGAGACGGACTCCGGCAAGCCCGCCCAGGGCAATTTCAATTGGTTTTAAAAGGTTGCCGGCAAATGCACTCAATCCGGCATGATAGTTGGCTCCAACCATGATCAGTCCGGTCATAATGATCGCGAACTGCAATAAAATCAATCCGCTGTAGGCAAGTGCCTGTAACGGGGCGTATTGATATTCATGTTTAGGTTTATTGTTAGAGATGAGCAGATAAAATTTTGCCTGGTTGATCAAGTTGTGAATGTTGGTCCAGGCCAAAAGGTCGCTCCAGCGGGCGTGGAATTTTGCGAAAAGTCCCAGATAGGCGCGCCAGAGCATGAGAAAGGTCAGGAAAACCCCGAAAAATGTATGTAGTGTGCGGGTGTTTCCGACACTGAATTTATCAGCAGTGATCCCGGCCCCGAAGGAGATGGGATAGGCGATATAAAAACCAGTGACTAACAAAATGAAAACCGATGAAACCATTGACCAGTGAATCAGGCGAATCGCGAGCCACCACTCTTTTTTCATCCGGAATTTAGGCATTACAAGGCTCCTGTTAGAGAATTTTGAACTTACCTATTTCACGTCCCTTAAAATCGATAACATGAACCGCGCAGGCCATGCAGGGGTCAAAGGAATGAATAGTACGCAAAATTTCCAAAGGCTGATTAATATCCGCCATTCGGGTGCCGATTAGTGACTCTTCATAAGGGCCGCGAACCTTTTTCAGATCGCGGGGTGAACAGTTCCAGGTTGAAGGTACCACGGCTTGATAGTTACTGATGACCTTGTTTTCGATTTTCAGCCAGTGACCGAGAGAGCCTCGGGGGACTTCAGAAAGGCCGCGGCCCTGACCGCTCTGCGGCACATCGCACCGGGTCCAGGTGCGCTTGTCGCCGGCTTTTAAATTGGTTGCCAGTTCATTGATCCAGGTTTCGGTATGATCGGCGACAAGTTTGGTTTCAAGACCCCGGGCAACGGTTCGTCCCAACGTCGAAAAAAGGACGGAGGCCGGGAGGCCGGTAGCTTTCAAGGTGCTGTCAACCAGTGGTTTGATCCGTTTGTCGCCTTGAGCGTAACCGATAATAAAACGGGCCAGAGGGCCGGTTTCAAAGGGTAGGTCATCATAGCGTGGGGCTTTGCACCAGGTATATTTCTCATCACCTTTAACCTGCCCCTGATTGTCATATCCGGTGTATTCAGGGTTGGTTTTACCATCGTAGGGATGTAATTTTTCATCGCCGACATACCATGAGTGAGCAACCTCTTCGGTTATTTTAGCCTCATCCAGATCCATAGGGTGGGCCAGATCGCCTCCCTTGATAACCCCTTTAGGCAGCAACACATCATGATGCTGGTCATCTAAGGGGAAACCACCGTAAGAGAGATAGTTTTTAACACTGGCTCCGACTCCGGCAAGCCCTTCATCTTTATAATAAGCTCCGGCGATCAGGAGGTCGGGAATGTAGGCGGTATCAATAAAATTCTGCACCTCTTTTAGACGGAAGAGGAATTCGCCGATGCGATGGGCGTCCTGAATATCCATAACGCAGGTTACGCCGCCGGCGACCAGCGATTGCGGGTGGGGGTTCTTACCGCCGAAAATTGCCTGCATCTGTCCACCGATCTTGGCGATGTGCAGGGCGTCAAGATAGTGGGAGGCGATTACGAGATTGGCTTCGGGCGGTAGTTTAAAGGAGGGATTGCCCCAGTAGGCGTTGGCAAAGGGGCCTAAACGACCCGATTTAACAAATTTAGTCAGGCGTTTCTGGACGGCCCGATAGTGGGTCTCCGAGCAGTTGTAGGGGTTGTCGTGGTAGCTTTTTGCCAGTTCAACCGTTTTTCTCGGGTCAGCTGAGAGAGCACTGACTATATCGCACCAGTCGAGACCATGCAGATGATAAAAATGCATGATATGATCGACCATATACTGGGAGGATTTGATCAGGTTACGGACGATACGGGCGTTGGGCGGCGGCGTTACCTTGAAAGCATCTTCGCAAGCCAGGATGCTGGCTTCATAGTGGGAGTAGGTACAGACGCCGCAGAAACGTTGGGTGATGAGACCGGCATCGCGTGGGTCACGGCCTTTTAAGATAGTTTCAATGCCGCGCCACAACGTGATCGAACTCCAGGCGTCACGGATAATATTTTTTTCGTCTACTTCAACCTCGATCCGAAGATGGCCTTCAATTCTGGTGATCGGGTCAACGATAATTCTTTTAGCCATTTTGTTTAGCCCTCATCTTGCGGTTTGGGAATATCTTCTTGTCCCTGGCGTTTAACGTAAGAGACCACGCCATGAACAGCGATCCCGGCGGCAGTTACCCCAGCCAGGGCTTTACCGATATTGTCGACGGTTTTTTCACCACCGCCAAAGGTTTTTTCGGCAATCGGTTTTTCGAGTGGTGCCATCGTGTCCCAAAAATCGGGTTCGACACAACCGATGCAACCGTGGCCGGCCATAATTGGCCAGGAGATGCCATCGTTGAAACGAACCTTGGCGCAATTGGCATAAGTGTAGGGACCTTTACAGCCCATTTTATAGAGACACCAGCCGTTTTGGGCACCGCTATCGCCCCACTCTTCGACAAATTCACCGGCGTCGTAGTGGGGGCGGCGTTCGCAATAGTCGTGAATTCTTTTGCCGTAGGCCCAGATTGGGCGTCCCAGGGAATCGAGCGGGGGGAGAGCGCCGAACATTAGATAGTGAAGAATGGTGCCGACGAAATTAATCGGATTGGGTGGGCAACCGGGAATGTTAACCGTTTTTATACCCAGAGCGTCACTGATGCCTTTGGCGTCAGTAGGATTTGGCTTGGCCGCCTGGACATTGCCAAAAGATGAGCAACTGCCGATACAGATGACGGCGGCGGCTTTACTGGTGACCTCACGAGCTAACTCCATACCGGTACGGCCTTTGGGGCCTAAAGTCAGATATTTTCCATCCATACCGGTCGGCAGGGCCCCTTCGATGACACAGATAAATTTACCGGAAAAGTCATGTAAGGCTTTCTCCAGATTCTCTTCGGCTTGATAACCGGCGGCTGCCATCAGGGTTTCATGATATTCAAGCGACAAGGTTTCGAGGATTAAATCGTCGACGTTGGGGTAGGAGGTGCGTAAGAAAGCTTCGCTGCAACCGGTGCATTCAGCAAAGTGGAGCCAGACTATCGGCACCCGGCCAAATTGCTCCGCCGCCCGGGCCAAGCGGGTTTTGAAAATCGGCGGCAACATCAGGGCGGCGGTGGTAACCGCCGACCATTTCATGAAGGAGCGGCGGCTGATCCCGGCACTTTCAAGTTGTTCGGCCAAAGGCTCGATCAGGGGGGGCAATTCGTGATCCATCTTCTCCAGGTGGAGATCACACTCCTTGACCATTCGCTGGT
This sequence comes from Pseudomonadota bacterium, assembly GCA_034659215.1. GTDB lineage: Bacteria > Desulfobacterota > Anaeroferrophillalia > Anaeroferrophillales > Tharpellaceae > Tharpella. Next base: position 5,986 of record JAYEGS010000363.1, read on the forward strand.
AATCTTGAGCAATACGTTCTTCAAGTTCTCTATCCCGCTTTTGGACGTTGCGGTTCATGACCTTGTCTCCTGTTCATTCAAGTTTGACGCAACCAATACTTTAGCGGGCAACTATACCGCGTAGGCTTTTTTTGTCAAGCTATTTTTACAATCTTTTTGGTAAACTTTATGGTTGTGGGTTTTTACCTGTTTAGAGTTCTGTCCGTTTACTTGTTTCAGGGGAGTTTAAGGTCTCAGTAGCTTTGTCGGGCCGGGATAACGCCACGAACGCCGCCGCGCGGTTTTTCGACATCACCGCAGCGCCTGGGGATTAGATGGATATGGGTGTGGAAGATCGTCTGACCGGCATCATGGCCACTATTGAAGCCAACATTGAAGCCGGAGATTGAAGGGTCTTCGGCTAACAGTTTTTTTCGCATTTCTTGAACCAGCTGCCAGATTTCGGTGATCTCTTCAGGGTTTAATTCGAGGGGGTCGGCGATGTGAGAATAGGGGATAATCAGGCAATGCCCCGGAGTTACCGGTGTGTTGTCATTAATGACGTAGAACTTTTGGTTGTGGTCGACAACCTCCAGTTTTTCCGGAGAGCAGAAGGGGCAAGATGGAAGGGATTGTTTGTTTTTCATAAAGGTTCCGAGGATTAAAATTTGAGCCTAACGCCGCAATCGAGGAAATTGGCGGTTTTCGGTCGCGCACTACCTAATCAGGCAGAGCCGGAGCTAAACAGTCTTTCCGGTGCTCATCCCCTTAATTTGGGCGTACCAGTAGCCGCTGAGAATATAGGAGTAGAGCCAGGTGCCAAATAAAATCATGGCAAAAGCCTTGATGATATCCAGGGCGTCTCCCTGAAGGCTGAAGCCCGGAACATAGCCGAAAAGAAAAGGGCCAAGATAGAGGAATTTGGCAAATTTGAAAGCTGAAAAAGCGGTTTTCCACATGGGTGCCTTGGCAATTGTGGCCCCGGCAAAAGCGGCTATACATACTGGCGGGGTAATGTTGGAATCTTGTGAGA
>JAYEGS010000363.1:7097-8262 GCA_034659215.1 Pseudomonadota bacterium
CCAAGATAGAGGAATTTGGCAAATTTGAAAGCTGAAAAAGCGGTTTTCCACATGGGTGCCTTGGCAATTGTGGCCCCGGCAAAAGCGGCTATACATACTGGCGGGGTAATGTTGGAATCTTGTGAGAGCCAGTAGACAATCATATGGGCGGCAATCGGATTTACTCCGAGGTGGGTCAAAGGCGGTACGGCTACTACGGCTGTGATCAGGTAGGCTGCGGTTACCGGAACCCCCATCCCGAGAATCAGCGACGCCAGGGCAATCAGGACAATGGTCATAACCAGCGACCCTCCGGCCATGGAGATCATGATATCGGCAAAGGTCAGAACCAGTCCGGTAGAGGTCAGAACCCCGATAATAATGCCGATTACACCTACAGTGGCCCCGATTTTCAGGCTGCTGTCGGTACCATCAACAGCGGCCTCAATAAAACCCCGCCAACCGATTCGGGTCTCCTTGCGAAACCAGCTGATGATAATACAGGTTACCAGGCCGACAATCGCCGAGTATCCGGCCGAATAGCCAAAAAGCATGAGTGCTGTAATGACCACCAGGGGCATGATGTAAAACCACTCTTTCTTTAAGATTTCACTGGCCTTGACATCCTGTTTCTCGCCGACGATATTATGCAGTTTGGCATGGTAATGAATCATGACAAAAACGCTGAAAAAATACATGATTGCCGGGAAGACGGCGACCAGCATAATTCTGGAATAGGGTACTCCGGTTAACTCGGCCATAATAAAACCACCGGCCCCCATGATCGGCGGCATGAACATCCCGCCGATGGAGGCTGCCGGTTCAATGCCGCCGGCAATGTGAGGTTTAAAGCCGGCTTTTTTCATCAACGGGATGGTGAAGGCTCCGGTCGACACCGTATTGGCGATGGCGCTGCCGGAGATGGAACCGAAAAGACCGCTGGCTATGACTGCGACTTTGCCGGGGCCACCGACTTTGTGGCCAACCGTAGCCAGAGGGAAATCAATAAAGAATTTCTGGGCTCCGCATTTGAGCAGAAAAGCGCCAAACAAAACAAAGAGGAGGACATAGGTGGCCAGGACGTTGGCCATAATTCCGAAAACCCCGTCGCTTTTATAGTAGATGGTGACGCATAGATAATGAAACGGTTCACCCGGGTGGGCAAACATATCCGGGACATGGGCAC
>JAYEGS010000364.1:0-8215 GCA_034659215.1 Pseudomonadota bacterium
TTCCGGGTTCAATTGATCTGCTCTTTACTGATATCGTCATGCCGCTAATGGGCGGTAAAGAGTTAAGTGAAAAGTTGACCGCTGTGCGGCCGCAAATAGAAGTTCTCTTTACATCCGGTCATCTGGGCGATCGCGTTAACCGTGACGACCAAATTTTCAAGGGTGAGCGATTTATCAATAAACCATATAATGTGTCGGAAGTTTTGATAAAAATTCGCCAACTTCTAGACAATCGGGAAGTATGAATATACAAGAATTCCATGACTGATATCAAGTAATTCCTGAAAACAAAAAAGCCACAAAGAGCTTTCCTTTCTCAAAGGAAAGCTCTTTGTGGCTTTTTCTACTTATTCGGTTCAGCGGCCGGGAATGATGATCCGGGAACTATCCATCTCTTTCTGTTTTTGCTGTTGCTGCATCTCTTTGATCTTTTCAACCATCTCGGTCAAGGCCTGGCGCATGGCATCCGGAAAAACGGTTATCGCCTCTTCAAGGTTGTTGGCCTCTAAAGAAGCTTGCAACGGCACCGGCCCTTCCGGCGACATCAACTGGGTGTGGCCGACATAGATCGCCGTACGATCCTGGTCTTCGCTGCCGTCAAGGTTGATGGGTGTCAGCACCTTGATCGATGCGACCTTAAGATCAGTAATCGTCTCTTCACGATAGAGATGGTTGGTATCAACCACAAATTCGGGCATTTGCCCCGGATCATTCGTACTCATTCTAGAATCTCCAATATTATCTGGTTAAAATTAAAAAATGCTTATAGCAAATAAGAGAGGATCGTGTCACTTAAAAACATACCCTTTTCGGTTATCCATAGATTATTCTCATCCCAATCGAGCAATCCATCGCCACGTAACTTTTGCGCTCGAGGCATTATGGCATCAACTGTTTGCGAGCCATACTCGTCTCGCAAACCTGCAAGACCGACCCCTTGACGAAGCCTTAGGCCCATCATCAGGGACTCGATAAAAGAGGTTTTACGATCAATAATCTCTTTTTCAAACCAGAGCTCGGGCCAGAGTTCGGAACTGCTGCCTCCGGCAGGCGGCGAGGAGTTGAGCTGTTCAAGCCGCCGCATATAGGCAAAAGGGTCAGGTATGTTACAATAGCGTTCATCCCAACACTCGAAATCTTTCCGGCAGCGCCAGCCCCCGCAAGCGCCGGCCCCAAGTCCCAAATATTCGTGAAGCTGCCAGTAGGCTAGATTATGCCGGGCCTGAACCTGATGGTGACGGGCAAAACTGGAGATCTCATAGCGCTGGAGACCAGCATCCTTAAGCCCCTCTTCAACCAATTGCATCATCTCGGCTTGAACATCATCAGCCACCGCTTGCAATTTTCCTGCGGCAACCGCTTGTGCCAGACGAGTTTCCGGTTCCAGAGAGAGGGTGTAAGCTGAGATATGTTCCGGCGCCAAAGCTGCAAGTTTCCGCAAATCTTGATTCAGAACGGCACGACTCTGCCCGGGCCAGGCATAGATCAAATCAAGGCTGAGGTTATCAATCCCCTCACTGCGTAAAAGATCGACCGCCTTTTCAACCATCAATCCGTCATGGCGCCGACCGAGAAGCTGCAACCCATCAGGAGCAAAGGTCTGCACGCCAAGGCTGATGCGATTGATACCGGCAACCCGGTAACCGATGATTTTTTCCCGGCTGATATCGGCTGGATTAGCCTCAAGTGTTACTTCAGGCTCAGAAACAAAACCAAGTCGCTGAGCCGACATATCAATGATTTTGGCATAGAAAGAAGGAGAAAAAAGAGAGGGCGTCCCGCCTCCGAAATAGAGAGTGGCCAGAGGCAGAAAAGCTTGCGGCCAGCTCTTTAGACGATATTGAAACTCAGCCTCAAGAGCGGCCAGATAAGCCTTTTCCGGAACCGTTTCAACCGCCACCGAGGGAAATGAACAATAAGAGCAGCGAGAACGACAAAAGGGGATATGAATATAAAGATGACCAGCCGGCTGGAGAGAAATCAGGAAGTGGAGCCCTTCTCTTCAATATTCAGAGCCACTTCATAACCGAGGCGCCGGGAGATCTCGGACGCCGCCTGTTTAACTGCGGGTGCAATCGTCTCCTTGATAGATGCGTCGGTCAAGCGAAAAGAGGGACCGGAAACACTAATACCGGCTACCACTCTTTTAGTATAGTCACGAATTGCCGCACCGACACATTTGACATCATGATCATACTCTTCATCGTCAACGGCATAACCCTGTTCCTGGATTAGCTCCAACTCTTTGAAAAAGAGATCCTTGTCGCGAATCGATTTAGGGGTACAGGCTTCCCACTCTTTAACCGGCGGCAAAATTTTCTCTAATTCACCGATATTCATTGAAGCGACCTGAGCTTTACCAATAGCCGAGCACCAGACCGGCAACTGCGAACCGACGCGAGAAACAACCCGAACCGCCTGATCAGACTCAACGACATCAAGATAAACGACGTTATGATTACGAATAACCCCGACATAAGCATTTTCCCGTAACTCTTTGCACAACTTTTCCATCACCGGATGGGCTTGGCGCAAAACTCCCATCTGCCGAATAAAGGTCTGACCCAGTTCCAGGCTTTTAATCCCTAAACGGTAGTTTTCGGTAATCTTGTTCTGCTCGATATAGCCTTTTTCCTCAAGGGTTGCCAACAACCGGAAAACATTATTTTTATGAAGTTTAAGACGTTTACTCAGTTCGGTTACGCCAAGTTCATCAACATCGCCGCTAAACTCTTCAAGCAGGGTTAAAGCGTGAACCACCGCTTGGATAATATAATTGGATTTCTCTCTCTTAACCATAATACACGTCCCCATAAAAATATAATGAAACAGCAACCGGACTAGGAGGCTGTCCGAGAACGTCTTTTTTCCCATATCTGCGTTATGCTCAAAAAATTATCCTCGGAATACTTAATGTATGCCTGCGGTAATTTTCTTCGCATGCCTTGATCTGAGAAAAAAATCCTATTCTCGGACAGCCTCCTAGCAACCGACTACTTCCGTTACAGACAAACAGCACATTAACAGCGCTAACCTGAGCTACTCCATATAGCTTAGGGAAAAGCTCTTGTCAAGATTTTTATAGGGCTGAACAGAACATTTTTTTAGTCATTTTAAAACAATAAAACATTGATAAACATCAATAAACACTTGCCAACCTAACGGCAAGTGCGAGTGCCGCATCCATACTTCGACTGCTGGCAACAAATTTGCCAGAAATATCAAACGCCGTCCCATGATCGGCGGAAGTCCTGATAAAAGGAAGACCAATTGAAAGGTTGACACCATCATCAAAGTAGAGCATTTTAAAAGGCACCAGGCCCTGATCATGATAGAGGGCCACCAGAGCCGCGTAACGACCGTTCAGAGCCTGATGAAAAAGCACATCCGCCGGCACCGGCCCCTCAACCGGCACACCAAGCTCATGTAAACGGGCCAGAGCCGGTCGCAAAATGCGCTCCTCTTCGTCACCGAAAGCTCCCTGCTCTCCAGCATGAGGATTAAGGGCGGCTAAACCGATTGTTCCGGACAGACTAATTTTTTGCATAAATTTATAGAGCATTAAAACCTGCTCCAGCAAAAGGTCAACCGTCAAGACCTCCGGTACCCGGGCCAGAGACAGATGAGTCGTCGCCAACAAAACCTTCAAACGCTCACCCCAAAAGACCATACCAACCTTCGAACTCCCGCTCAATTCGCGCAAAAGCTCAGTATGCCCGGGATAGTCATGACCCGCCAGGTGCCAAGCATGCTTAGAAATCGGTGCAGTCACCAGAGCCCGGCAAATCCCTTTTTGCACCAGTTCGACCCCACATTTGACGTAATTAAATGAGGCATCACCAAAAACTGCATAATCACGCCCCAAAACCAGTTGCGGCAGAGCTTCGGCAAAAGGATTGCAAACCAGAACCGTCCCCGTGACAATCTCTGACGGCCAGCCATCAACCCCGGCTACCGCACATCTTTCGACAAAAACCAGTGATCGTGCCGCCCCGCCAATCGCTTTTGCAACCCGCCGCAACCAAGCCGCCTCGCCGACCACCACAACCCCTCCACGCAAACTCTGATCCATACGCAAAAGAGAGCGCACCGTCACCTCAGGACCGATACCCGCCGGATCCCCCATCGAAACCGCTAATCTAACCATATCTGTTTTCTCCCTAATTAAGAAACAGGCCTTGCATCATCAATCTAAATAGAGTAATGGGGGTGCCCGATAAAAAAACTAATATAACTATTCAGCTAACCCGCAAATTCAGGGTACACAATCCCGATCTCCTTCGGAGAATCAGGTTATGTCCCCAGAATTTACTAAAATGCATTAATATACGGTGCTTTTATACTCACGCTGAATAGTTACAAACAAACCTGAACCATTTTCCCCAACTTACATTAAAAGAGGTATTTAGCATGGAAATGGAACTCAACCCAACCCCTCAACAACGGATACGCACTTTTCTTGAAATGGTCAAGTTTTCTCATACTATTTTTGCTCTGCCTTTCGCCCTGATGGCAGCGCTGCTGGCCGCCGACGGCCTGCCCTCGCTCTGGAAAATATTATGGATCATTATTGCCATGGCCGGAGCTCGTACCGGAGCTATGGGAGCCAACCGCCTACTTGATGCAGAGATTGACGCCCGCAACCCCCGCACCAAAGAGCGGGCCCTGCCGGCTGGTTTGATCGACGCAAAACAGGTTTTGCTACTGACCTGTTCAAGTTATTTGATCTTTATCTTTGCGGCGGCCATGCTCAACTCTTTTTGTCTGCACCTGGCCCCATACATTATCATGGTGTTGACTGCCTACTCAATAGCCAAACGCTACACCATCTACACCCATTACATCCTGGGCTTCTGCCTCGGTCTGGCCCCGGTCGGAGCCTGGATTGCAATTACCGGCTCACTCGCCCTGACCCCACTAGTCTTAGGCTTTGCCGTCGGTTGCTGGGTCAGTGGTTTCGACCTGCTCTACTCTCTGCAAGATATCGAATTTGATCAGGAAGAGGGACTCCACTCGATTCCGGCAGCCATCGGCATCGAACAGACATTAGCTTTGGCCCGCAAACTCCACCTGGGCATGCTCGGTGCCCTCTTTTTTGTCTATCTGATCTCCCCCGCATTGGGCTGGCTCTTCCTTTTGGCTATTTTGGCGGTTGCAGCAATGCTGCATTATGAACATGAGCTCTTAAGCCCGACCGATCTGACAAAAATCGATACCGCTTTTTTCACGGTTAACGGCTATATCAGCATCACTATTTTTATCGTCGCCGCTTTAGATATTTTTGCCGGCTAAAAAAACTCAACTCAACACAAAATAACACAACCCAATCAGGAGAACATTCATGCCTCAAATTGAAGCATTTAAAGGAACTTATTACAACCCTGAATTTATCGACAACATGGCAAGCGTCACAGCGCCCCCGTATGACGTCATCAGCGGCCCCGGCAAAAGCAAACTTCTCGCCGAGAGCCCCTATAACGTCATCCGCCTGATTCTTGGTAAATCTGCCCAGGAGATGGGTGGCAGCCGACCGCAAAGCGAGTTTCAAGAGGCCGCCTCTACCTTTAATCAATGGCTTAGCGAAAAAGTTCTGATCAACGACCCGGAACCGGCACTCTATGACCTTGAAGAGGAGTTCGAGGCAGTCGGCAAGCGTTATTGTCGGCGCGGCTTTATCGGACTACTGAAACTGGATAGTAAGAAAAATGCCGTCCGCCCGCATGAAAAAACGATGAGTGCTCCCAAAGAAGATCGCCTGGAGCTGACCCGCCATTGCCGGGCTAACTTCAGTCAGATATTCACCCTTTACGAAGATCAAGAGAACACCGTTGAAGAAGCCTTAGCTCAAGCCCGGCGGCCGGAAACAATGCTCACTTTCACCGAAGACGGCATCACCCGCCGCCTCTGGCGGATCACTGACGCCAAAGCCATTGCCGCCGCCAAAACCCATCTCAATGATCGGGAAATTTTTATTGCCGACGGCCATCATCGTTACGAAACCGCCCTCCTCTACCAACAGGAGAAAAAAACGGCCGCTCCAGATGCCGGCGAGAACCAGCCCTGGAATTACGTTATGAGCTACTTCTCAAGCATGTCGGATCCGGGTTTGGCGATCCTGCCGACCCATCGTCTGCTCTCAAATTTCACGACCCCGGATCCGACCGAACTGGAGAATCGACTAGCTGCATATTTCACGATTGAAAAATGCGTTGCCGACGACAACCGGGTTCCGGAACTGCTCAACCAATTGGAAAAAAGTGGCGACAACTCAAGTTTTATTTTTATCGCCTGCAACATTGCCGAACCTTTACTCCTGACCCTGAAAAAAGATGCCGCCGCCGAAATTCTCGACAAATTGCCAACCTCCCTGGCCGCTCTTGATGTTTCAGTTCTCCAACAGCTGGTTTTTTGCCATATTCTGAACATCAGTTCAGCCGACATGGAACAACAACGCTACACTCGCTACACCCAAGACGCCGCAACCGCCATTGATGCCGTCCGCACCGGTGAAGCTCAAATCGCAGTTCTCCTCAAATCAACCAAAATAGAGCAGGTCAGAGAGGTTGCTCTCCAAGGTGAAAAAATGCCGCAGAAATCGACTTTTTTCTACCCCAAACTAGCTACCGGATTATTGATCAACCGTCTCGATTAAATGGTAATGGATGAATTGTTGAAAGATGATCCCATACCGGCAACCACGGTTGAAAAACCACCGCACTATGATCTTGAGATAGAGCAGCCCAAAACCGGTTACCGTTACAATCAGGACCCCTTTATCCTGACCCAATTCATTAATCAACACCGCGACCTTTGGCGAGCCCAGATTTTTGGCGAATGCCTTGATCTGGGCACCGGCGTCGGCATCATGCCACTACTTATGGCCCGCGATTTTCCGACCACCCGCTTTACCGGCATTGAGATCCAAAGTGAACTGTCGGCGCTGGCAACCGCCAACATCAAACGCAACAAATTAAGCGACCGGATAGAGATCATCACCGCAGACTACCGTGATTTAAGTAAAAAAAACGACTTTAGAGGTCGATTTAAGATGATCGTTTGTAACCCCCCATACTATCCGGCAGCCGACGGCCGCCTCAATCATTGCCCACAAAAGCGCCTGGCTCGCCATGAACTGGCCGGCAATCTTGAAAATCTGACCCGGGCCACGGCCCTGTTCCTGGCCCCAAAAGGCCTTTTCATTCTGATTTTCCCGGCTGAACGCCTGACCGAACTCATAACCCACCTTAAATCTGCAAGACTCGAACCCAAATACCTCCAATTCATCCATCCACACAACTCCGACAGGGCCGGAATGCTCATCCTTGCGGCCCGCAAAAACGGGGCTCCGGGCATCATTATTGAAAATCCGCTAATGATTTGACCTTTTTTTTTGACAGCTTCACCAATTTACGCTATAGATAGCGGTTCTTAATAATCACTCGCGTCAAACCAACTAACAAACAACCTTAAACCATGAGATAAGCCCCTCCCACACATGTCTTCTTTCACGCATATCAATCAAGTTTTTAAGCTCATCGAAGAAGAGCTTAAAGAGACCGAAGCCGCTTTCTCCCGCTATCTGGGATCGGATATCGCCTTAATCCCCAAGATCGGCGAACACATTATCTTAAGTGGGGGCAAGCGTCTACGCCCCGCCCTGCTCATACTGACCTGCGGCATGCTTGGTGGCGACCGCAAGACCGGAACCCTGCTGGCAGCGGCGATCGAATTTATCCACACCGCCACCCTACTCCATGACGATGTCGTTGATGAAGCAGATATGCGGCGCGGCTTGGCGGCTGCCAACACGATCTGGGGTAACGAAGCCTCAGTGCTGGTTGGCGACTTCCTCTTCGCTATGGCCTTTGATCTGGCCGTTGACCAAGGCTCACTGGCGACCCTCAAATCTTTGTCGACGGCAACCAAAAGACTGGCTGAAGGCGAAATCCTTGAGCTTATGAAAACTGCCGATGTCACCACCACTGAGGAAGATTACATCAAAATAATTGATGGCAAAACCGCCATTTTGATGGCCAGTGCCAGCGAAATCGGAGCCATTATAGCCGGGGTCAAACCAGACACCCAAGAGAAGATGAAAGAGTTCGGCAACTGTCTCGGAATCGCTTTTCAGATGATTGATGACATCCTTGATTACACCTCCTGCGAGGAAGATCTGGGCAAAACTATCGGCATTGATCTTGAAGAGGGTAAAGTC
>JAYEGS010000365.1:0-1536 GCA_034659215.1 Pseudomonadota bacterium
CGATGAACAATCTTATAACAGTGAGACCCTTTGCGATGATTGCTACATGGATGTTTTGTCGCCGACCCGTATCTGCGATCCCTAGGCCGTACGTCATGCTAAATTAAGCGAGGATAGTGAATCCAGCCTGACCGCAGTTCAGCAAAAAATTATAAAAATTCTCAGCGATACGGGCGGGGTTGAAATGGCCGTATTGGCAGCAGATCTCAACCTCAAGACCAAGGAGGTTGAAAGAAACCTTGCTGCTTTGCGCCACATGGAAAAGATTAAAGCACGACCGGAAAACGGTCGCAAGATTTTCTGTTTATGGTAGAGTTGCCATTGTTTGAATAACTTGACTTATATAGTTTTACAAGATAAGCTATACATATACCTGTTCTTGTACAAGTTTATGAATAAGTCACTTAAAAAAAATGAGTTGCGAGGTGATGGCAATGCAAAGTTCAACAATTCACATAAAGGTCAGGCCTGAAATTGCCAAAGGATTAAAGGCTCTCTCTTTAAAGCGAGAAACGTCTGTGGGTGAACTGGTTCGTCAGGCGGTTCTATCCTGTTACCAACTTGAGCTCTTAAGTTTGAATGATTTTCAAAAGCGAGCTTTAGAAGCTTATCGGGGGAGCTATATCAGTCTCGGCAAGCTTGCCGAAGAGATGGGTATGAATGTTTTTGTTATGCGTCAATGGTTGTTTGAACATGACATTCCGCAAAATACTCAATTTGTCGATGATGACTTGAAAAATGCCTGAAAAAAGATGGTTTTTTGATACGGTTGTGCTCAGTAATTTTCTCCTTGTCGATGCCAACCATATCCTTGAAAAAAGATATTACGGCAAGGGATTTATAACCAGAGCGGTTTATGACGAGATTATCAATGGAATTGCCGCTATGCCAAAATTGGGTGCAGTTGAAAAACTTTTGGCAAAGAAGGTTTTCACTATCCACTCTTTAAGCTCAAGTGAGCATAAATTATTTCTCGAATTAGCCGGACATCTCGGAAGGGGAGAAGCATCCTCTATGGCAGCGGCAAAAATCAAATCAGCTGTTGTTGTCACCGATGATCGCGCGGCCAGAAAACAATGCTTGAAAATGCAAATCCCGGTTACCGGAACTATTGGCATTCTGAAGGCCTCTTTAGCATCAGGTCAGATCAGTTTGTCTGAATCCGACATCATCCTTGAAAGGATGATTGCCTGCGGTTTCTACTCGCCGGTCAACAGCATTTCGAGTATTATCTAAAGCGTTCCTTCGTGTCGCGAGTTGTACCGTTCTGGGTCGGATAAAAGTATCAAAGAGGGATTTTTCCTGCAAGATAGAGCGGGTAAGAGTGTACTCTGTTTTTATAATCTATCCGGAACGGTCGACCGCTTAAAATGATTCGGTATGGAGGGTTGTATTTTTCGGCGAAAACCTTGATACTTTTTGCCTGTGTCACCCAGCCTGATTTGATTTCAATAGGTAGAACCGTGCCTTCAACCTCGCGTATAAATTCAACCTCTGCAGTTCGTTCACGCCAATAATGTAAAGTTAAGTTGTCTG
>JAYEGS010000366.1:0-1534 GCA_034659215.1 Pseudomonadota bacterium
GGATGGTCGGGCAAGGCTTTCAGCTTCAACTCAAGAGCATTCATTACGACCGCTGTTTCCGAACTGCTTGTGTTTGCTGTAACTGTTGCAGACGCAAGCCCTCTCTTTCAGCCAGACGCTGCCTGATCGTGGCCTCATAACCATTTGCGGTCGGTCGATAGAAAGATGACTCGGAAAGCTTTTCCGGCAAAGCCTCAATCAACCCCGGATTCATGACATCACGATGTGGATTCACATAGTCACGACCATAACCAAGCTCTTTCATCAGACCGGTCGGCGCATTCCGAACCTGCAAAGGAACCGGCTGATTGCCGGTAGATTTAATCTCTTTAGCCACTCTTTTCATTGCCAGATAAACGGCATCGCTTTTCGGGGCGGTCGCCAGATAGACCGCCGCCTGATAAAGAGCCAACTCTCCTTCCGGCGAACCCAGGGTTTCATAAGCCTGACGAGCATTGATAGCCAGTTGCAGGGCCTGGGGTGCGGCATTACCGATATCCTCACTGGCAAAACGAATCATACGCCGGGCACAATAGAGCGGTTCTTCTCCTGATTTAAGCATCCGCCCCAACCAATAGAGAGTTGCATCTGGGTCACCGGCCCGCATACTTTTAATAAAGGCCGAAATCTGGTTAAAATGCTCTTCGCCATCCCGATCATAAGCCAATTCACGATTTGAAAGCAAGGGGGCTAAGGCCGCAAGCGTCAACTCCGCCCCATCTGCAAAATCTTCAGAAACCAGATTGATATAGGCCATCTCCAGCAGATTCAAAGCCCGGCGGGCATCTCCCTGGGCATATGCGGTAATCGCCACCAACACTTCAGCAGCAACGTTGAACTCGCGGCCATAATCAAGAGCCAGCCGAGACACCGCTGTTTCCAAAAGAGCTTTGACCTCAACCTCGGTCAAAGCTTCAAGCACCGCCACCCGAGCCCGGGAGAGCAGAGGCGTAATTATCGAAAAAGAGGGGTTTTCGGTGGTTGCGCCGAGCAAAACCAGACAGCCCTCTTCTACCGGAGCCAGCAAAAAATCCTGCTGTGCCTTATTAAAACGGTGAATTTCATCAAGAAAAAGAACCGTGCGCCGCCCTTTAAGCTGATTCTCACGACCAATCCCGGCGATTTTACGAATATCGGCAACCCCGGCGGTGACCGCCGAAAGTTTATAAAAATCGGCCTCAACCGCACCCGCCAACAGGGTTGCCAAGGTCGTCTTACCGCAACCCGGAGGCCCCCAAAAGATCATTGAATCAAGATGATCCTGACTCAACATCCGCGCTATAAAACCGTCGTCACTGAGCAAATGACACTGACCGACAAACTCTTTAAGACTTTGCGGGCGCAGACGATGTGCCAGAGGCGGCAGGGAAGATTTCAACATGCACTCCTTTAATATAGTACTTATTTTCTTTAATGAATAGGCCTATCCGCCAAGAATGTCAAGCTTGATGCCTTCGTAAAAAGTCACGGGATGGCTTTTACGACGCCATCAAACTTGACAGAAATAGTGATGAAGGATAGTATACCTATATGA
>JAYEGS010000367.1:0-8166 GCA_034659215.1 Pseudomonadota bacterium
ACATGTCGCCGAATATCAAGGCATTTTATTGGAACAGTAACAACACAATAAAAGTCATTTATTCCGGTTTTATTCCGTTATTCCGGGGACACCTTACTTAATTCTTCGAATTAAGTAAGGTGTCCCCGGAATAAACTCTGTCCCCGGAATAAAACCTAAAAAAGCCGGCTCAAATGAGCCGGCTTTTTTAGGTTGGTGTTAGTCTACGAATAATCTATTTTCGGGCGCTTCCGTAACCGATTTTGACAATGGCCTCTTCAACCTCGTCCAATACTGTGGGATCATCGATTGTTGAAGGCATCCGGTACTCCTCGTTATCGGCAATTTTGCGCATGGTTCCGCGCAAAATTTTACCGGAGCGAGTCTTGGGCAGGCGGGGCACCTCGGTCGCCAACCTGAAACAGGCAACCGGGCCAATCTGCTCACGCACCATCTGGACGCACTCTTTAGCGATCTCGTCCGAGCTTTTGGTGACCCCGGCTTTAAGAACAAAGAAACCCAGCGGCACCTGTCCTTTAAGGTTATCTTCAACCCCCAAGACGGCGCATTCAGCAACGTCGGGATGGGTGGCAACAATCTCTTCCATGCCGCCGGTTGAGAGACGATGGCCGGCAACGTTGATAACATCGTCAACCCGGCCCATGATGTAGACGTAACCTTCATCATCAATATAACCACCGTCACCGGTAAAGTAGTAGCCGGGATAGATACTGACATAGGACTCAATGTAACGCTGATCCTGCTCCCACAAGGTCGGCAAGCAACCCGGCGGCAGCGGCAATTTGATCGTCACAATGCCTTCCTGGTTGGGCCCCAGCTCTTTTCCGTCGTTATCAAGAATTTGCACATTGTAACCCGGCACGGCTTTGGTCGGCGAACCCGGTTTGATCGGAAAGAGCTCCAGGCCGAGACAATTAGCGGTAATCGGCCAACCGGTTTCCGTCTGCCACCAATGGTCGATTACCGGTATACCGAGCAGATCAGTCGCCCAATGGTAGGTATCGGGATCGAGACGTTCACCCGCTAAGAAGAGATACTTAAAACAGGAGATATCATACTTTTTGAGAAATTCACCATTAGGATCTTCTTTCTTGATTGCCCGGAAAGCGGTAGGCGCCGTAAAAAGAACCTTAACCTGATGCTCGGAGATAACCCGCCAGAAAGCCCCGGCATCCGGGGTACCGATCGGTTTACCTTCGTAGAGAATGGTCGTACAACCAAGAAAGAGGGGTGCATAAACTATATAGGAGTGTCCGACCACCCAACCGACATCGGAAGCGGCCCAATAGACATCGCCGGGCTCAACCCCATAGACTTGGCGCATACTCTGCTTTAAAGCAACCACATGGCCGCCGTTATCGCGCACCACCCCTTTGGGAATGCCGGTGGTTCCCGAGGTATAGAGGATATAGAGAGGATCGGTTGCGGCCACGGTCGTACAGCCAACCGGTTCGGCCGCATTATAAAGTTCCATCCAGTCGAAATCACGACCGGCGATCAGATCGGACTGCACCTGTGGGCGCTGATAGATAATACATTTTTCCGGTTTTACCTCGGCCAGCTCAATCGCCTTATCGAGCAACGGTTTATAGGGCAGAACCTTGGTAGCCCCTTCAAGACCACAAGAGGCCGAGATCATCAGTTTGGGCTTGGCATCATTAATCCTGACCGCCAGTTCGTTCGGGGCAAAGCCGCCAAAAACCACGGAATGGACAGCGCCGATTCGGGCACAGGCAAGCATCGCAACTGCGGTTTCAGGAATCATCGGCATATAGATAATCGCCGTATCCCCTTTGCCCAACCCTTGGGCGCTCAAAACCCCGGCAAAGCGGGAAACCTGTTCCAGGAGATCGCCATAGGTTATCTTTTTAACAGTATTGGTTTGTGGACTGTCATAGATAATCGCGACCTGGTCGGCCCGCCCATTTTCGACATGATAATCGATCGCATTATAACAGGTATTAAGTTCACCGCCGGTAAACCAGCTATAGAAATTAGGAGCCCGGGAATCATCTAGAACCTTATCCCACTTCTTAACCCACTGTACATCTTCGGCTGCAGCCGCCCAATATTGATCCGGAGATTCCATCGATTGGCGATACGCTTCTTCATATTTTCCCATCTAAAACCCTCCTCATAATTTAATTAAAACAAGCTCTTCAACCCACGCATAAATGAACGAAGATTCAGCCTTAACCCTTGCGCAATATAGCGCATGAGCAAGCCAAGTAAAATAACGGTTTATCACTAAACCATCACCCTGAAGAAGTCAAGAGCAATCTGTATACAATTAATGAAGCATCTGCCGGATCATTTATTTTTTCCGGTTCCCGCAAAAAACTTTCCTTAAAATACAACATCGATAAATATCCGGTTTACGTAAACTGGCATAAAAACGCGAGAAAAAGAGAAATAATCAAAGAAAGCAAGGTCTTCAAAAAACAATCAATTAAATATAGCAATTTATTAGGGGTTAGCAAAGCCTGATTAAGAGCTAATTAAAACCCTCTAAAAACAGTTTTCGAAGAGCTTCAAGCCAATCCCCAGGTGGAACAGTAGTTACTTTTTTCTTGACATTTTTATAACACTCTTATAGGAAACTTACCGCAGACATAATAAATACAATCACAAGGGAGCCTAACCAAGGTCTTTCCAACGGTTGTATTTTGTATGTTATCGGCAACTTGCAGCCCTTCATCCAAAGGCCGCAAACCACAAACCTTTTATACGCAGGAGGATTTTCAATGGCAGACACTGAACTGAAAGCAATCTATGAAGTACCGGCCGATTTCAGAGCCAAAGCTTACTTCAAAAGCCGTGAAGAGTACCAGGCGCTCTATGATGAGTCGATCAGTGACAATGACGGCTTCTGGTCAAAAATCGCCAAAGAGTATGTCACCTGGTATAAAGAGTGGGATCAGGTTCAGGATTGGAAATACAGCAAGGATGAAGTTTATTTGAAATGGTTTATGGGCGGCAAACTCAACGTCTCCTACAACTGTCTTGACCGTCACCTTGAAACGCGGGGCGATCAGGTAGCGATCATCTGGGAAGGTAACGAGCCTACGGTCGACAAAAAATTCACCTACAACGAGCTACATGAGCAGGTCTGTAAATTTGCCAACGTCATGAAAGCCAACGGCGTCAAAAAAGGCGATCGGGTCACCATCTACCTGCCGATGATTCCGGAACTAGCGGTCGCCATGCTAGCCTGTACAAGAATCGGCGCGATGCACTCAATCGTCTTCGGCGGCTTTTCAGCTTCGGCCTTGAAAGACCGGATTCAGGATTGCGAATCCAATTTCCTGATCTCCTGCAACGCCTATTATCGGGGCGCCAAAATCATCGACCAGAAGGTCAACGTTGATGCCGCGACAGCCGAGTGCCCAAGTATCAAAAATACGATTATCGTCCAGCATGAAACTGCCGACGTCCCCATGAAAGCGGGCTATGACCTCTGGTACCATGAAGAGATGGCCAAAGCCGACGCCGTCTGCGAACCGGAATGGATGGATGCCGAAGATCCGCTCTTCCTCCTTTACACCTCCGGCTCTACCGGCAAACCCAAAGGGGTTGTCCATACAACCGGCGGCTATCTGGTTTACACCTCATTTACCCACAAGAACATCTTTGACTATCATGATGGCGACATCTATTTCTGCGCCGCCGATATCGGCTGGGTCACCGGACACTCATATATTGTCTACGGCCCATTATGTAACGGTGCGACCACAGTCATGTTTGAAGGGGTTCCCAACTATCCGGATGCCGGTCGCTACTGGGATATTATCGGCAAACACAAAATCAACACCCTCTACACCGCCCCGACTGCAATTCGTGCCATCGCGGGCCAGGGCGACAAGTTCGTCACCGATCGTCTCGATAAACTCGACAGCCTGACATTGCTGGGCTCAGTCGGTGAACCGATTAATCCGGAAGCCTGGAAATGGTACTATGAGCTGCCGGGCCGGAGCAAATGCCCGATCGTCGACACCTGGTGGCAGACTGAGACCGGCGGTATCCTGATTACCGGACTGCCCGGCGCCATCGATATGAAACCGGGCTACGCAACCACCCCGTTCTTCGGCTGTGATCCGGTAATTGTTGATCCCGCCAGCGGCGAAGAACTCTTAGGCCCATGCGAAGGCGCTCTCTGTATCCGGCGCCCCTGGCCCGGACAGATGCGTGGTGTTTACGGCGATCCCGAACGCTTCAAAATCACCTATTTCATCCAGTATGACGGTTACTACTTCACCGGTGACGGTGCCATGCGCGAAGAGAATGGTGATATCCGCCTGATGGGCCGTATTGATGACGTTATCAACATCTCCGGACACCGGATGGGTACGGCTGAAGTTGAAAGTGCCCTGGTCTTAAATGTCAGTGTTGCTGAGGCCGCCGTTGTCGGTATGCCCCACGACGTTAAAGGTCAAGGAATCTATGCTTACGTCACGCTGAATGCCGGAGTAGAAGGCACCGACGCACTCAAGAAAGAGCTGGTTGCCTTGGTGCGTAAGGAGATCGGACCGATCGCGAGCCCGGATATGATCCAGTGGGCTCCGGCTCTGCCGAAGACTCGCTCGGGCAAAATCATGCGCCGTATCCTGCGCAAAATCGCCGCCAACGAAGTTGAAATGAAAGGTTTCGGCGATACTTCAACCCTGGCCGACCCCTCAGTTGTCCAGAGTTTGGTCGACACTCGCGAAAATCGCGGCTAAAAACCACGAAATAGCAGTTGACCTGCAAAACGTTTCACGCTAAAAGGGCGGGCTTGTAAAAGCCCGCCCTTTTTTTTAAGGAACAATATGAATATCGGTATCACCTCGACCATTCCGGTTGAGGTTGTTTACGCCGCAGGAGATATCCCTTGCGACCTTAACAACCTCTTTATTACCGACCCCGACCCCAACCACTTTATCCGGTTAGCGGAAGAGGCCGGCTTCCCCCAAACGACCTGCGCCTGGATTAAGGGCATCTATGGCACCCTGAGAGACACTTCAGCGGGAAAAGAGATCAATACCATCATCATCGTCAGTGGCGGCGACTGCAGCAACAGTATCGCCTTAGGAGAGATCCTTAAAGATGACGGAAAACGGGTAATTCCTTTCAGCTTCCCCCACGCACCCGACGTCGCCAAGGTGGAGCTGGCCATCCAGGGGCTGGCTGACGAACTGGGAGCCGAGGCCGATAAAATTGCCTTCCGCAAACAGCAACTCGACCCCATCCGCAGTCGACTGGCGGAACTCGACCGGCTCACCTGGCAGGAGAACCTGGTAACCGGCGAAGAGAACCAGCTCCACCTTGTGAACTCGAGTGATTTTAACGGCAACCCCGAACTTTTTTCCGCAAAACTGGAGAACTTCATTAAAAATATACAAAACCGCCAACCCCTGAAAAAAAAGATACGGCTCGGCCTGGCCGGGGTTCCACCGATTTTGAGCAACCTCTACAAGACCCTCGACAAACTTGATGCCGGCGTAGTTTTCAATGAAGTTCCCCGCCAATTTGCCCTGCCCTGGGCACCGGAATGCACTCTGGCGGAGCAATACTCCCGCTACACCTATCCCTACCAAGTTGACCGACGCCTTTTAGACATCGAGCAAGCCTGCAGTCAACGCCAACTCGACGGCATTATTCACTACACCCAATCCTTCTGCTTCCGCCAGATTGAAGATATCCTGTTCAAACGTAAACTCTCAATCCCGACGCTAACCCTCGAAGCCGATCAACCCGGCCCCATCGATGGCCGCACGCTGACCCGGATTGAAACCTTTATCGAAATGCTGCAAGGGTAACATCCAGCCCTTGAGAATTTGACGGGGGCAGCCACTTTTTTGACAACTCCTGCTTTCAGCCTGCCCGACAGACCTCTATAAGCCTTTACCAGCCCCCAAGATTAATCTCCACAACGCCTCTGCCAACAGTAATTTATAGCTTTATTTTCAGTGAGTTACACTTTTTCAACAGCTTCTGCTACGCCTTAATCTAAAATTTTCTCCCAAAATGGCATACAGGTTGCAAAACCTTAATCAAATAACACTGAACACTGACTAGTGCGCGACAAAAAAGATCCAAAATTTACTTTAGGTTTTTGCCATGACTTACTGCTTGAAAAATAGCTCCAGAGTGTTCGCACCCAATATTGTTACTTCATCCTTACTGCCTCTTTTCAGCCGCTTGACACTCACACTCTCAGGCCCGTCAAAACCTGCGCCGAGACCATCTGAATCGATCTCAGGATTAACTTTTCTGCATGATTTTATCGAAGTCCTGGAACTCCAGGATCCAGCGATGATGGTTGTTGCCGCAGCCCGTCAACTGGCCCATCTCAATCCCGACAACACCTTGATTCTATTTTCTTTAATAAACCAGGAGAAGAAGATAGTCATGGCCGGGAGAAAACCATCTTCTTTGATTAAAAATGAGATTCTTAAACTCAGAAAAAAACATAGCACCGCAAACCCGCCATTAGCAATCATCGATGCAACCGACAACGAAATCGGATCGACAATCGACCAAAGCGAAACCTTTTCGGTTGCCGCCGCCACTGATCCCGGCTTTATGCTAAGCCGGTTCGTGCTCTACTCAACTGCCGAACCGACAGCAAAAGAGAGCCAACTCTTTAATTACTGCTTACAACATCTGAAAAAAAGAGTAAGTGAAGCCATAAGTCGGCAAGACCTCGAAAAGAGTGCCCGTCTTGATGCTTTGACCGGACTTCATAACCGCCGCCATTTTGATGAAATTATAAAGAAAGAGAGCGAGAGAGCTGAACGTTACCATCATCCAACCTCCTTGATTATGCTTGACCTTGATTACTTCAAGAAGGTTAATGACAATTTCGGCCATCAAACCGGTGACCTGGTATTGCAGTCTTTGGGCAAAATCCTCCTTGAACAGGTTCGCCAAAGTGACACCCCTTGCCGCTATGGCGGTGAAGAATTTGCCCTCATTCTTCCTGAAACCGGTCTTTGCGAAGCCCAAAGAATTGCTGAACGGATTCGTCAGGCGATCGAACAACAAAATATCATCACCCACAACAATATTCACTTAAGAGTCACCGCCAGCCTCGGTATCGCAAGTACGGATAACAACCGAACAACCGACTTAATTGCAGCCGCCGATCAAGCCCTCTATCGGGCTAAGGAGAGCGGCCGCAACCAAATTGCGACAAGCCAAAACACCCCTCACTCTGCCGTTGAGCCCGTGATTAATCATTGTTTTCCGGCCCAAGCTGTGTTAGTTTGAGTGAGGAAGTGCTGATCTTATCAGTTTAACCACGGGTTACACTGATAACACGGATACCCCTAGGAGGCTATCCGTGCACATCCGTGTAATCCGTGGTTTTAATAAATTGGTTCCGGCTCGGCCGGATTCGGGTTTTACAATTTGGCCAAAGTCAGTAAAACGAAAAAGAAAAGTCGGGCGGTAAGCAAAAAACGAAGCCCGCGCCCAAGCCGTCGTTCTCCTCTGTTGCCGGCTTTTAAGTTTCTCATAATTGTCAGTGGCCTGATCGTAATTCTTTACTATCTCTACACCGGTTCCAGCCCTTCAACTATACGCCCTCGCAGTGAACCAACAGTCAAACCGGGCAACAGCGTTAGCCAGCCTGAAAACAGACCTGTAGAACGCAAGAAAAAGCACCAACTACCGCTCCACCAGCCCACACCACCATCTTCACGTACAACTTTGCAATACTATCGTCTTGAGCAAAACTTCAGCCAGGTTACGATGCTCAAGAAAAGTTTTCCCCAAACCCTCAATCGACAACAAAAAGCTGCCGAAATTATCCGCCTGTTAACCCTCTCCGGAAGCCACGACCTGGCCCCGTTGCCACACCAGACCAAATTACTTACAACCACATTCAGCGCCCCCTTAATCACTATAGACCTCTCCAACGATCTGGTCAAAGGCGCGGTAAACTTTGGCGGTCAGGACGAAATGCTGGCAATCTCCTGCCTGACGAACAGTCTTCTGGCAAACTTTCCCGAATTTTCGGCTTTACAGATTCTTATTGAAGGAAAAAAAAGAGAGACCCTGGCCGGCCACATTGACATTTCCCAACCCCTACGCTACCAGCCGACCAAAATAGAGTAACCTGAAACCTGAGAGACTTTCCGAAAATACTCCTTTCCCCAACACAGCGTCATTTTTTATTTATTCAGC
>JAYEGS010000368.1:0-8099 GCA_034659215.1 Pseudomonadota bacterium
GGAGCGCCCGAAATTGAAGCTGTTTGAGCGAGGTAGCGAGTTCTTCAATTTCAGCGTAATGAGCGCTGGAAAAACAGAAATTTTACTTAAGAAGTGGAGAGAAACCGCCTGAACGCCCGGTGGTGATTTCAATTTTGACTGAATAACCTTAAAGCCACTACAAATGGTGTGAACATTGGCTTCGCCCGGCTTCGAGGGGGACACACCCCAAGAGTACTTCCTCGCTTCGCTCACAGCGCAGCGAGGATCGGCATAAAGGCTTGCGCCGCCGCCTGGAGCAATGTCCCCGCATCGAGATTGTTTGAGGACTACATTATGCTGAATAGTTACCAATTATTAATTAATTTATGCCGACAATAGATCCACAGACATCTTCAGAGATCCTTGAAATACCGGACAACTGGCGCCAGGGATGGCTCAAGAGCGACCCTTTCACAAAGATTTTCGCCCTTGACGGCATCATCTATCGCCATAAGGATGGCCGGCGCACGTTGCAATTTACGCATGCTGGTCAAAGTTACTTCGCCAAACTCCATCACGGACTCGGCTGGCGGCGTTTTTTAAGAAGTCTGTTACGTTTTAAATGGCCGGTCAGCGGGGCCGAGAATGAGTGGCGGGCAATAAAACTTCTTGAAGAGCTGAAAATCCCGACAACTCCACTGGTGGCCTACGGTCGCCGGGGAAAAAATCCGGTCAACAAACAGTCATTCATTATCACCAAAGATTTAATAAACACCGAAAGCCTCGAAGATTACTGCCGCAACTGGAGAACCGAACCGCCAACCCCGGCCCTGAAACGAGCCCTTATCCGTCGGGTAGCGGAGATGACGGGGGCTATGCACCGCTTGGGCCTCAACCACTGTGATCTTTACATCTGCCATTTCCTGCTCGACCTTGACGGCGGCAAAACCCCAAACCCGAAAAACCTGACCTTGCACCTGATCGACCTCCACCGTGTCCGCCAACGAAAAAAGCTGCCTCAACGCTGGCAGGTCAAGGATCTGGCAGCGCTGCATTTTTCAAGTTTTGAGATTGGTTTGACA
Source organism: Pseudomonadota bacterium (assembly GCA_034659215.1). Classification (GTDB taxonomy): domain Bacteria; phylum Desulfobacterota; class Anaeroferrophillalia; order Anaeroferrophillales; family Tharpellaceae; genus Tharpella. The sequence goes on from JAYEGS010000368.1 coordinate 1,044, forward strand.
AGCAGGGATCGCTTACGCTTTATCGCCACCTACAGCCAAAGACCCTGGCGCGAATCCCTTAAGCGGGAAAATCGACTATGGGATCGGGTTGAAAAACGAGCCCAAGCTTTTTATCGCGAATTCAAGCGCCGGGGGCCGCGATGAAAATACTCCTTGTGCAGACCAGCTTCTTAGGCGATACCATCCTTTCAACACCACTGATTGCAGGTTTAAAAAAACTCTATCCCGAGGCGGAACTCTGGATGATGACGACCCCGCTGGCCGCCACCCTGGTCAAACGTGATCCTCTGCTTGCAGGGGTCATACCTTTTGCCAAGCGAGGCTCTGAAAGTGGTATCAAAGGCCTTTTGCGGCAGGCAAACCAGTTACGCAAACTAAATTTTGCGATGGCATATTCTCTGCACCGTTCCGCCCGAACCAGCCTGCTCTTAGCTTTAAGCCGAATCCCTTTAAGAGTAGGTTTCAAAAGTGCGAAACTGGCCTTTCTCTATAGCGAGACCAGAGCCAGACCCACAGATTTACATGATGTCAAACGTAACCTGGCTCTACTTAATCAGGGTCCCCCAAAAACGGAGTTACCCGACCAACTCCGCCTTTTTGCCCCAGAAAAAAAGGAGCTTGCACCAGCTCTGCAAGCAGAGCTGCCGGCTCCGGGCAGCTATGTCCTGATGGTACCCGGCAGTGCCTGGGAAACCAAAAGATGGTCGACCGCCGGTTACCATCAGGTAGCCGAATATTTGACAAAAAAAGGCTGGCCTGTAGTTTTAATGGGGAGCGGCGAAGAGGTCGAAGTTTGTCAAGAGGTCGCCGGCTCCCTCAAAGTTATCAACCTTGCGGGCCGTGGTGATCTCGATACGGCACTCTATTTGACCAAGCACGCCCGCCTCATGATCTGCAACGACAGCATGGCCCTGCACATGGCCTCAGCCGGTAAAATTCCAACAATCGCGATTTTCTGTGCCACAATTCCTGAATTCGGTTTCGGCCCCTGGCGGAACCGAGCTATTATCGTTGAAAAAAAAGGTCTCGACTGCCGCCCCTGCGCCCGTCACGGCAGCCGACAATGCCCAAACCAGACCCGATCCTGCATAGATGGATTACCGGCAACGGAAGTCATCAAAGCAATTGACATTTTAATGCGGGAATTACCCCCGCAACCTAAAAGTTACTGCAAGGCCCGCAAATAAGTGCTCTTATCAGAACATTTCCTTGTTAAAAAACAAGAAAATAACCTGTAAGGCACTAATCACGACAGCAACTGATAACAGAGCTGGAGCAGCTCTTTCTGGGGAAAAGGTTTCTCCAGCACTTCCATGACTACAGGAAAATGTTTACTGACACGAAAACCTTCATTTATAGTACCGGTCATAATCAGAACCGGAATCTTGATTTTTCGTTCCTCCATCTCGGACAAAAACTCTTCCCCGCCCATCTCCGACATTACCAGATCAAGCACGATCAAATCTACAGGAACAGTTTTCAGGATCTCCAGAGCCTCTTTGCCATGGGCTGCCGACTCAACCTGAGCATCATGCAACTCAAGCAAAACTTTAAGACTTTCACGTAAAAGCTCTTCATCTTCAACGACCAGAATCTTCCGATCTTTGAGATCATGCGTAGTTTCCCACTCCGGCTCAGGCGGCAGACAGTTTTCAACATTACCGGCAACCGGCAGAGAGATCACAAAAGAACTTCCGACGCCCTGCTCTGAAGTAACCGTAATTATGCCATCATGGTTAGCTACAGTTCGGTAGGCAATAGCCAGACCCAAGCCTGTACCTTTCTGATTTGTCCACTCTTTAGTACTAAAAAAAGGATCAAAAATTTTACCCATCATAGCCGGAGATATACCAACACCATTATCCGATACGGAAATTTCACTGTACCAATTGCCGGAAATAAGGTTGAGGCGCTCAGCCAGATAACGATCGACAAATTTTGCCTTAGCAACAATCTTTATCTGAGCATTTTCCTGATCTTCGGCAAAAGCCTCGCCCGCATTTAAAACCAGATTTAACAATGATTGCACAATTGCGGCCTTATCAACCTCAAGTTTGAGACCACAACTATCCTCAAGACAGTCAAAGGATATTTGCGCGGGTAGAGCGGGCGGCACGAGAACCATAACCGACTCAACCAGTTCGGCAACGGTAACGATCTCGGTAACCCCTTTATCGCGACGGGAAAAGAGCAGTATCTGCCGGGTCAGTTCGGCCGCCTGCGTCGAAATTTGCTTTATTTTATCAATATAACGGCCGGCTTTTTGGGGTGATGATTGTAATATCATCTCCAACAACTCAATGTTGCCATGCATACTGGCGAGCAAGTTATTAAAATCATGGGCAAAACCGGCCGCCAGAATACCAACCGTCTCCATTTTCTGCGATTGCAGGATCACCTCGGTTTGCCGAGCCACCTCTTTATGAAGAAACTCACTGTAAACTTCAACTTCCCGTTTCAGACGCCGCTCTTCACTGATATCATGAAGGTTACTGATATAGCCAACCCGGCGACCGGCCCGATAGATCTCGGAAAAATTCTGGCTGACCTCGACGTTCGCTTTTTCAGCGACGTTCCGATAAGAGATTACATCTTGCCAGCTGCCACGCTCGCTGAGAATAGTAAAAATATCTTGCGGCAACCGCCCGGATGAACCTCCCCCCTCACTACCACCCTGAAATAGAGTACCCAGCTTATCCGATGACAACTCTCCGGTAATTTTGCTATAAGCTCGATTAACAAACAGATAACGAGCTTGTGCATCAAGGACAACCACCCCATCCGAGCTTGAGGACAGACCCGCTTTAAAAATAGCATTCTCTTGGGCAAAAAGATCAAGGCGCCGAAACATGAAAAATGAGAAGAGAGCAATTAACAAAAGCGACAAAGCACACGATAAAATTACCGGTAGTAGTAGTCGCCAAGCCAGTTCATCAGCTTTTTCACGGGGGGTGGCGACCATCACCGTCCATCCGGGAGTTACCATCTCCATCGCCTGAAACGTCGCCAAAAAAGCATTGCGCCGACCACCCGAAAAAATTTTCATGGTTGCTGAAAAAGGGTTTCGATTAGCCAAAGCGGCCAAAACCAAAGGCAAATCCCCTTTAGCCAACGACGGTAATTGTTCACTTTCTTCAAGGAAAAGATCAGGAGAGATACCATAAGTCGGATAAAAATCCCGTAACAGGAGCCCCGGCAAAGAGGAAAAAACTACTCGACCACGATTGTCGGCCACCACAATCTCGCGGCGTTCTTCAACGACCAGACTCTGGCAATATGTACTAATCATAAAATCGAATTGATAAGGGACCAGCATCAGACCAACATATTCACCATCAATGACAACCCGTTTCGCAAAGATGATAATCGGCACCGGCATCACCTTACCCAGTTCGGGGACATAGTGCATCAAAACAGAAAGTTGCTGATGCAGTTCATCATCATCAATATCATCCCAAAGAGAGTCATCAAAATATTGCCATTCGTAAACTTCCTGCAAGGGTAGTCCCAAAGGCATAAAATCACCATCTTCACCGGTATAATAGACCTCTCCATCAGCAGCCAGGAAAGCAAGATGAAAAATTTCCGGATAGATCTCCCATAACAGTTTAAAACGATGCGCCGTAAACTGTTTTATACTGCCAGCCCGACTTGGAGTAAAGTCGAGTACCGAATCGACTGTCTGCCGCACCCTCCGAAGATAGGCTTGAAGATTTTCAGTAATCCGGTCAGCCACCATCTCCTGTTCACGCTCAACTTTCAAGATAAAATAATGACTGACACGGTCATAAAAAAAATATCCCCCGACGGAAAAAAGTATCAGCGTTGCCAAAACCACTAATATAAATTTAAAATAGCTTCTATTTTCCATCAAACTTTTTCCGTGCCCTTCACTAAAGTTACTATTCAAAGGTTTCAGCGCCCAAAATCAGATCTAACGGTACCTTGAGACCCAAGCGCCGGGCTGTCGCCTTGTTCAAGGCGACAACACCCTGGGGTGGAGCCTCAATCGGGATCTCGCCCGCCGGCGTGCCAAGCAGAATCTCCTTCGCCTTTAAACCAGCATAAAAAGCTTGGTTATAACCGCTTACCGGCAAACCAAACATCAGCCCTTCCTCGATATATTTTTGATGAAAGGTCACTGAAGGGATCTTTAATCGAGGTCGCGTCCAAGCCAGAATATCACGATAATCAACATAGTTGCCATCGACGTCCCTGATAGTCTGTAAATTGTAGACAAATAAAGCACTGCCAGGATGGTTGACCTGGTCGATCCAGCTCTGATACTGCAAGAAATCAGCAATCGGCGGTAAAAACACCCTCTCAATCTCAAAATCCCACTGTTCTGAACGTAATGATTCAAAGACTTTGATTGATGTATAACAGTCGTCGGTCAAGATGTACAACTTGGTAAAGGAGATATCATTAACATGACAAAGCGTCTCCAGCTTATGGATAGCCAGGTTAAAATGGTGACGTTCAAGAACACCGGTAACATTGCGGCCCGGAGTCTGACGCCGGCCTTTGGCAACCAATCCATAGGTTTCCGGTTCGGCATTGACCCCATAAAAGACGACCGGCAGCGATTGGCCGAGAAAATGGGTAGCAATTGTCTTAGTCGCATTATCGTCACCGGTCAAAATCAGATCCGGCTTAAATTTAGCAATCTCGGCCAAACAGATCTCTTTCTGCTGCACCAGCCACTCCGCCTCCGGATGCCGTTTGCTATCCATAAAATATTCTTGACTAACCACGTTTAAACCCGACAAAGCATCCTTGATCCCCGAACCCTGCCGGGCACTCCAGAAATATTCAGGATGATAGCTGTTTACCATAAAAATACGATATTCACGAGCCCTGGAATCAGTTGGAGACAACTCGACTGTAGCCGGAACGGAGCCTGAACCAACCAATAAAAAACAGAGAAAAATAATTATAAAACGCAACATAATCATATTTCAATAAAAAATCTAAACTCAAAGAGATTTGAACCTTTGAACTTACACATACACAATTTCACCTATATATTTCAAGAAGTATTTAGAGATATAGGCAATTCAGATCAAAATTCCTGAAAAAAATCCTTCAATATTTACTTGACTTCCCGGCTAACTTCGGTTAGCCGACGGGCATGACTATCAGCGCCTCCTTCATTCTCTACCTGGCAACCTTTATCATGGGAGGTTGCGGTCTCGCCTATGAATATACATTGAGCCGAGTCGCCGCTGACCTGCTCGGAAATTCCGCCCGCCAATGGGCTCTGGTGATCGGGGCCATGATGTTCTGTATGGGCATCGGTGCCGACCTGCAAAAACGCCTGAAAGACAAGGGTTTGCTCGACAAATTTATCGGGGCCGAAATTTTACTGGGCCTGCTCGGAGGCTGCGGACCGTTAGCCTTGCTTTTCACCTACGGCATGGCCCCTAGCTACTATATTATAGTACAATATGCTTTCATCAGCAGCATCGGCCTCCTCCTCGGTTTTGAGCTGCCCCTGATCGCCCGGCTTAACTCGGTCTATATCAGCCGGCTCGAAGTTAATCTCGGCAAGGTTCTGAAAATGGACTACGTCGGCGCCTTGGCGGGCGCCTTAATCTGGGTTTTTCTGCTGCCCCGTTTTTTCACGCTGATTGAAGCTGCCTTTATTCTGGGTCTTTTAAACCTGGCCGCCGCCACCACCCTACTGCTCTATTTTCGTTCTCAAGTTACTTTTAGCGGCCGCCTCTGGATCGCTCTTCTAGCCACAATCATGATTTTGACAAGCGGTCTTTTTCAAGCCCGCAACTGGACCTCAAGTGCCGAACAATACCTCTATCGCGACCGGGTTATCTTAAGTCAAACGACCCGTTTCCAACACCTTGTCCTAACCCGGTCAAAAGCCAACGAAATCTCCTGCTACATCAACGGCAGTCTGCAATTTAACAGCGCCGATGAACATATCTATCACGAAAATCTGGTTCATCCCGCTTTCGCTCTTGCCGCGCATCAGAGCCGCGTTCTCATCCTCGGCGGCGGCGATGGTCTGGCCGCCCGGGAAGTGCTTAAATATCCTGCAGTTAAAGAGCTGGTGCTCTGCGACCTCGACCCGGAGATGACCGGCCTGGCCCGCTACCATCCCGACTTCATCGAACTCAACCGTAACAGTCTTAATGATGCCCGCGTCAGCGTCCTGAAAAACAACGCTTTGGTTCCACAAGAACAAGATGAGATAATTCGCATCCAAAATCAACACCAACGCTATGGCGGCCGCCCCGAAGAGGTCGCCCGCGTCACCCTGGTTCACCTTGACGCGGCCTCACTCCTGGAAAAGCTGGCCGGTAAATTTGATATCATCATCGTCGACTTCCCTGACCCCAACAACGAAGAGCTCGCCAAACTCTACTCCCGCATTTTCTATCGCCGCCTGGCTGACCGCCTGGCCATCGACGGCATCTTCGTTCAGCAAGCGACCTCTCCCTACCACGCTAAAGAGGCCTTCCTCTGTATCGGCCGGACGATGACGGCGGCCGAACTTACAGTCATCCCCTATCACGACAACATTCCCTCTTTTGGTGAATGGGGCTGGTGGATTGGCGGTCACCGTGTGAGATGGTCGACAAATGGCCTCAAAAGTAAACTTGAACAAACAACAACCCTGGCAGTTCCGACCTGCTATCTGACCCCCGAACTTATCAACGCCTCACTCAATTTTGGCAAAAATCAGCTCAATACCAATGCGAATGAAATAAATACCCTTGTTAATCATAAAATTTTCACGTATTATCTAAAAGGATGGCAAACCGGCTACTAGGAGACCGTCTGAGAATACCCTTTTTCCCCAGCTCTTCGTTATTTTTTGAAAATAATGCTCGGAATACTAACTGTATGCCGGCGCTTATTTTCAAAAAATGCCTCGATCTGTGAAAAAATTGCTATTTTCAGACGGCCTCCTAGACCCACATTTTAAGTTGGAGTTCTAATCATGAATGAAAAGATTTTTAAGGTTCTGGCTGGAGTTTTTTTTACCATTATCCTTCTCTCCTTCTTTTGGCCTTCGGGAAAAAGTGAGAAGAGTTA
>JAYEGS010000369.1:0-8080 GCA_034659215.1 Pseudomonadota bacterium
TGAATTCGTCACTGTGAGATTTTATCGAAGGAATGGCAAAACAATAACAAACAAGGGTGGTAGGGAACACAATGTGGCGGTACTTTTGACGGTATCTACCAAATAGATAAAATTTAACCATTTGATTTTATTAAGCTTATAAAGTCAATTCGATAGACGCCACCACCAATAACTATACCGGGAAATTCCCGGATGTTCCAAAAACCCGAAGCTAATCAAAGGCTTCGGGTTTTTTTGTGCCTAATCCCTCCAGACATGTTTTGGGACTATATGAAACAGGATTAGATGATTTCAAATCGATAATAGGCATTATTGCTAAAAACATCTGTTAATTTAAGAAATTATGTGATGTTGTCAGTGCAACGTTGGGACACCAGTTAACACAATTATTAGATTAGGATGATTTTCTTTATCTACTTATTGACTTTTCTGTAAAAAAGAGCGATACCTAGGAAGCTGTACGCGAATAGAAATTTTTACTTAGCCATCAGAGTTAGTGGATTTATGATCTCATGAAAAAGCAAAAGATTGTTGTCTTTACCGATCTTGATGCAACCTTGCTGGCCCATGACGACTACTCTTTTGCAAAAGCCCAAAGCGGGCTTGATCTTTGTCGCCGTCTGCAGATACCGGTCATTGCCGTAACCAGCAAAACTCTGGACGAGACCAGGCTCTGGGTCGAGCGCATCGGCCTTGATCCACGCTTCGTCTTTGAAAACGGCGGTGGTATACATCTCGAAGATGGCGAAATTATTGATCTGGGAGTTGATTATTCAGTTTTACGTCAAATAATGGTCAAACTCTCTTCGAGCTTCCCGGTACGCGGATTCGGCGACATGGATACCGAGGAAATTGTCGAACGCACTGGTTTGTCATTTAAGGAGGCAAAAATAGCCGCATTGCGGCGTTTTTCCGAGCCTTTTATCTGCCCGGAAACCGATTTCAAAACACTTGAGCAAGCGGTTGACACATTTGGCTTACAACTGGTCAAAGGCGGACGATTTTTTCACCTACAGGCGGCCACACAATCAAAAGGTAATGCCGTCGCATATCTACTCAAACATTTTAAAGCCGATTTTGGCCGGATTTTCAGTATCGCGTTAGGTGACAGCCCTAATGATTTCAGCATGTTATCCAAAGTCAATTGTCCGTGGTTAGTCCGTCATCCGGGAAAAGAGCAAACGATACCTGAAATAGACAATCTAAAAATCACCTCTAAAATTGGTCCTGAAGGTTGGAGTGAGGCGATTCTCAAAACACTAAACAATCTATAAAGAGAAGTAACTATTCAGCGTAAGTAGAAAAGCACTGAATATTGATGGATTTCAGTAAATTCCGGGGACATAACCCGATTCTCCGCAGGAAATCGGGTTATGTCCCCGGAATTTACGGGTTAGCTGAATAGTTGCAAAGAGAAAATATAGGCCGCAATAACGACCATAGCCAGGAGGTAAACAATGTCTGATTTTATCCAAAACAGTGAGATTACCACCCTCCAGTTATTACGTAACCGCCCCTTGATGGAGATTGAGGCCGAACTCGAAATCTTTTCCTACGATCGCAAGATAACTCTCCTGTTACCGGCTCTTTATTCAGAATTTGAAGGCCCGGCAATGCCGAAAATCATCTCTCATCTCTCGACCATTCCCTATATCCACCGGATTGTGCTCTCACTTGATCGAGCTGATCGTCAACAATTTGAAAGTGTAAAAAAACAGTTTGAGGGTTTTCCCTGTGACGTTAAAATCATCTGGCAGGACAGTCCTGAGATTGTTGAAACCTACCGTTATCTGGAAAGCCAGGGCTTTAACGTCGCCAGCCAGGGCAAAGGACGCGGTGTCTGGTTCAGTATCGGTTACATCCTGGGCAAGCGGGACAGCAAAGTTATTGCCCTGCATGACTGCGACATTGTCAATTATGATCGCCTGCTGCCGGCCCGTCTGATCTACCCTCTGGTTCACCCCTCGCTGGCCTATGACTTCAGCAAAGGTTATTACGCCCGAGTCAGTAATGATGAACTCTACGGCCGGGTTAATAGACTCTATGTCATGCCGATGCTGATGGCTTTAAGCAAAATCTTCGGCAAACTTTCATTTCTCGAATATCTGCAAAGTTTTCGCTACACTTTGAGCGGCGAGTTTGCGATGTCGACGGACATGGCTTTAAAACTCAGAATTGCTCCCGACTGGGGGCTGGAGATTGCCACATTAGGAGAACTCCACTCGCTGGCAACTCCGATTCGAATCTGCCAGGTGGAGTTGATGGATAATTATGAGCACAAACATCAAACACTTTCTCCGGACAGCGATAGAGGCCTGAAAAAGATGGTTCATGATATCACCTGTACGCTTTTTCGAATCCTCTCTCAAGACGGTCTGATTTTTACACCGTCGGTTTTTCGTACCCTGCGGGTTACCTATATAAATTTTGCCCGCTTAGCGATTGAACGTTATCATGCCCTGGCTCAGATTAACGGCCTGCGCTTTAATCGTCACGGTGAGATTTCAGCTGTCGAAATTTTTTCCGCCGCCATGGGAGAGGCGGTCGAAAAATTCATGGAAAATCCCTTGGGCACCCCCCTGCTCGCAGCCTGGCAGCGGGTGATCGCTGCTGACCCTGATTTTGACAGTCGTTTAGTTGAATTAATCGATGAGATGAACGATTAATTTCATCAAATTTAAAAAGGAGAGATTATGAACACGGAAAAGATTATCGATCATTTAACCAAAGAAGTCTTGGCCGGTCATCTCGGCCCTTGGAAAACCGAAGAAGCGGCTCTGGAAGCCGGAGTTGCCGCCCCTGAACACATTATTACCGGAGCCCGTATCCGGCGAGCCGTGATTGAAGAAAAGAGCGGTGTCTCATTTAAACACATCAGGCTGCCGGAAAAACCCTATTTCATCGAATATAGCTGCCCCAAGGATGGCAGTGAATGGCATCTGGCAGCTGATGACAGCGACATAAACTGCGGCATGTGCGGCACCCCGCTTGAAATGAGTGGCTCTGACGCCCCCGTTTGCCGACCTCTGGTCAACAACTACATCGGCGGTCAAGAGGATTATTTCAGTTATGCCGGGGAAGTAACGGTTAACGGCGACGTCGAGAAAACCTTTCAGAATATCGTCTGTTACGGCACCGGCGTCGGTCATTTGGGCATCGGCGTCGGCTGTTTTCAGCTTAACAAATTCGGGCCCTTAGAGATCAAGGTTTCCGACTGGGGCCGAGCGGCCCGCAACCTGGCCTTTATTTTTGCCGACGAAAAAGAGCGGGAACGAGCTCGGGATCTGATTAAAAAGCAGCTCCCGGAAATTACGCGACAGATGCAAGAAAATTTTCTTGATCAATTCAACGGTGAAGTTTACGACGTCGATTTTCTCTACAAACAACACCACGGCGACCGCATCATGCACTGCTGTTTCTATACCCGTTTCGACGAGTATCGGGGCCACGGCTGTACTTCACGAGCCGCCGGTCTGGCCAAAAATTATATTGATGATCTTTTTAAGAAAGCGGACGTTAAATGCCGACTTTCGGTTATCGGCATGGGCCGGGACGGCGATCTCAAACCCTCGCCCCGCAATCGCCGGGGCCGCTATGTCTCGGCCCAGCAACGCATCCCGGTAGCCGTTTACGAAAAAAATATCGGGCGCCCGATTGATGAATTCCTCTCCTATATTGAACTTGATCGCCAGGGAGTGCTGGAAGAGACCGGCTGGCCGGCTTACACCGGCATGGGCGGCGAAATTATTCCTGCTTTCTACCGCGCCATGAAGAACAATCCGCGCCCCTACCTGGTCTCATGCCTGCAGAAAGTCTATGCCGAGATTCACGGCAACGATCTGGTTTTCGGGGTTGAACTGCCCAATGTTGAAGTCGGTTTCCCTTCAGGGCCGGAAGGCATCATTCCGCCGATGTCCCGGGAAGCCCTGAAAATTGCCGGAATTCACTCTGCCAAAGAGTTTTGTGCCGCCCTCGCCGCCCTGACTTTAGGCGGAGAGTTTAATTTTGCGACCTTGCATGTTAAGGAAAAGTTGTATACGGGACGTTAGTTATCCCGGTGTCGAACACTCCTTTATCTGGCCCGGCAATATTAAATTCAACGCTGTCGCCAACCAACAAACCCGCCAACTGATGTTCGATTTTTTTAGGTTACTTTGCGGGTGTCAGCCAGATAACATCATAGGGTTGTAATTCGACAAGCAGTTTTTTCCCGGACGTTGACCATTTTTTTTCCGCGAGAAGATCAAACCAATTTTTATCCTCAATTTTTAGCTCATCAAGAGCTACCTCCACGTGACAAATACGATTGGTGACATTTGTCATGGTCAGAATATGCTGATCCTTTTCCGGGGAGCTTCTTAAAACCGTAAAAATATCCGGCGAGATCATCAAAACCTGCTGTTCCCCATGCGGATGAAAGGCGCGATTTTCCGTACGGGTGTGATAAAGTTTACCGGCATAATGCCGCAGGAGCGAAATTTTTGAGTTGGAATCTTTAAAGGCCAGGGCTAGACTCGTGCTATCGATCACGCCTCGGTTGATGTCGCGATTTTGCTTGCTCTTTTCAACCAATTCATGAGCATTTGGCGTACCGATGGTACCGTGAGCATAAACTGCCGGTATACCTTGCAGAACCAAAGCCAGACTTCTTGATGCAACATAGCGCTTGATCTTGATTAAAATCTCTTCGTCACAGCTCTCATCATTAACAGCACTCCACCATGTCGAGTTTATCTCATAAGGCTCTTCACTCATCCCATCGGTCATTTTGTAGGAGATAATGGCCCCGTGCGATTTCGCCCTCTGAGTGATAAAATCGATATCCGACTGGGGCAAAATCCCTTTAACCCCCATAAGCCCGATCCCGTCATGAGTATCCAACATATTAAAAAAAGTTGCGGTGTCGGAGTCGACTTTCAGATCATGCGCCCAACGCGAAAGAGCGGCCGCATCTTCTCGATAAAATGTGTGCAGAACCAGCGGCGGCAAGGCAAAGTTGTAGACCATGTGGGCCTCGTCTTGGCCGTTACCAAAATAGGAGATATTGTCTTCATGCGGAACATTGGTCTCAGTAATCAAGGCCACGTTGGGAGCGACCGTATCCATCACATCGCGCAGGAACTTTACGATTTCATGGGTTTCCGGTAACTGGACACACTCGGTTCCGGGTTCGGCCCAAATATAGGTCACGGCATCCAGACGAATAATGTCAGCCCCTCTACGCACATAAAAAAGCAGGCCTTCGATTAACTCCCTGAGGGCGTATGGATCCTTGAAATTGATGTCAATCTGGTCGGCGGAGAAGGTCGTCCAGACATATCTGGGGCCTTCGATAGTATCAAATTTTGTCAGGATGTCGGAAGTCCGCGGTCGAAAAATCTTACTCCGCTGCTCCGGGGTCAGCTCATCCGGCGACTCATAGGAGATGAAAAAGTTCTTAAAGAGAGGGTTCCCGCGCAAAAACTCCTTGAACATCCGTGATTTAGCTGAACAATGATTCAGCACACCATCAAACATCAGGTCGTAATTGGCGGCCATATTAAGAATATCGGTCCAGTTTCCCAGTCTCCGGTCTACGGTTTTAAATTTAACGACGGAAAAACCGCGGTCGGAGGAGTAAGGGAAAAAAGGCAGAATGTGCAGCGTATTGATAGCGCCCAGATTATAGGTATTGACAAAATTGTGTAACGTCGCAAGCGGCGTACTGCCCTCGCCTTTGATCATGTCACCATAGGTGATCAAAACCATATCTTTTTCAGTAAAGCGCTCTTTAGGCACAAAATCTTTTTCCGCCGCGATCAACGCCTCAGGTTTATGGGCGTGGTGAACTTTGAGAATGCGCTCCACCTCAGGCATTATCCTCTCCGCCTGCTCTTTACCATAGAGAAACAGGAGACGCGAAAACATCCGTTCTTTTTTCTCCGGCGCAATCTCCAGAATCGGTTTGGTAAAATCCGGTTCCGGATTGTAACTGATTCTGGTGATTTTGCTTAAAAGCCTACCCCGACTGCCGGAAATTTTCTGACTTGACTTAATCATGCTACCCTCTAACCACTGCGCTGCAAACGCCCAACCACTGCCGGCAACAGACGGGCCAGAATCCGGCTGTTTTTCTGCTGCGACTTTTCGATTTCATTAAAATCTACCACCTGATCACAAACCCCGTTGGCATAATTGTCAACCAGACAGAGGGAGGCATATTCAAGACCCAGCTCCCGGGCCAACGTGGCTTCATTAGCCATGGTCATGCCGACCACGCTGCCCCAACCGGCAAGCACCCGAACTTCGGCCAGGGTTTCAAAACGAGGGCCGGTGGTCTGAATATAGGTTCCACGATCAACCAATTCAACCGAAAGTTCTCCGGCCGCCTCAATAATGGCGCGGCGCACCGTCTCCGAAAGTCCCGGCGTCACAAACTCCAGACGATCATCAAAAAAAGTCTTGATCGCCCAGGGATTAAAATAGTCGTCCGGTACCAATAAAGAACCCGGCGCAAACTCACTCCGCAGACTCCCGGTTGAGTTAACCGCGACAATGTATTTAACCCCGCACTCCTTAAGCGCCGCCAGATTAGCGTGATGATTAAGTTTATGCGGTGGCACCGGCGGGGTTTGGTGACGCTGCAAAAAAAAGAGACCTCCCCCCCCTTCTTCAACCATCACCCGACCGTAACCAGTCTTGATCTCACGCTTTTTAAGTCCGGCAAAAAGTTCTATCTCTAAAACTCCACTGCCGCCAATTACAGCAACTTTATTCATTATTGACTCATTTTCATAAATATTTTACAACATATTCCAATGCCTGTTTTTTGGGGCTGGCGTGTTCTTTTCGCGGATAACCAAGAGGGATTACCGCCATAAACTCTCCTTGAGCTTCACCTAAGAACGATAAGACATCGGCTTTGATGAGAAACAATACCCCAAGCCAGACACTGCCAAGACCAAGCGCGGTTGCGGCAAGCAGAAGATTCTCAACCGCAGCGGCGGAACTCTGAATTTCCATCGTCCGAAAAAAATCTTTAGAAACATCCTCTTCAATCTTGAACAATTCGGTGCCATGATTAATCAGGGTTCCGGTATTCATGGCCGCAATAACGACTGGCGCACTCCCGATACTGCGTCCAGCCATGCGCAAAATTGACGCGGATGGTTTAGGAAAACCGGCAGCTTTTTGCGAAACCAGACGAGCCAGCTCCTGTTTCTTCTGATCCCGGATAATAACGAATTTCCATGATTGCTGATTATGGGCGGAGGGTGCCTGGTTGGCAGCATCGAGAACGGCCTGAATCAGTGAGTCCGGAATCGGCATATCTTGAAATTGGCGTATACTCCGCCGCTGATAGATGGTCTTCAATGTCTCATTTGTAGAATAATTTTCCATGATTTGGCCCTTACTTATACTTAAAGCAACTCATCTAACTTGCCCGCCGCATCAAGAGCATAAAGCTCATCACAACCACCGACATGAAGATCGCCGATAAAAATCTGAGGCACGGTTTTACGCCCGCCGCTGCGGGCTTGGGCCTCCTCCACCAGAGCCGGATCACGACTGATATCTATCTCCCTAAAAGTTGCCCCTTTAGCTGAAAGTAACTGTTTGGCCTTAACACAATAGGGACATACTTGAGTACTATAGATAACTATTTCCGCCATTTCATCCTCCCTTCTTTTTTAAATTGTTTTTTCGACTTCCGCGACAAAACGCTGCCAGCGCTTGAGAAGATCCGGGGCCGGCATACTGTCCATAGTGCGTAACTCAAAAGTCGGCCCTTTAAGATTAAGCCGCACATCAGTAAAGATCGTAGTCATGTGAATCAAAAAATCATCAAACGACTGTCCTTTGAGTTCAGCGAAAGGGATCCGCCTCCTAAAGTCGATAGCGCTTAAGGCATGCCTGACCAAGTGAGCCAACAACGCCTTTTCGTTTTCTACTTCATCAAGCACCGGAAGCCGGCAACGAGAAGGTTCGGTCTCATCCCATATCGCCCGACGGGTGTCCGACATAGCAAAATCGGGATCCGTTGCTAACTTCTGCAAAAGCCGAAAAAGCGGCACGATTTCATTTAAAGAGCGAATCCGGA
>JAYEGS010000370.1:0-1391 GCA_034659215.1 Pseudomonadota bacterium
AGGGTGGTCAGCGTCGCAATCAGCATGGTAAAGAGAAAGGCCAGAATATTTCGATACAGGGTAAAACGACCGCCAAACACCTCCACTTCTGCCGGCAGCTGGGTAAATCCCAAGGTAACCCAGGAGATGACAAAAGCACTCACTGCATAGAGCGAGATTCCTTGATTGAGAAGTTCTCCGCCGAGCAGATAGCTGACCACCGGATTGCCGGGGGCGGCGGCCCCGGCCAAGGTGCCGATCAGGGGGTCGATAACCCCATTGCCCTTAAAGAGAGCCGCGAGCATCTTTGGCGTCACCAGAACTTGAAAGAGGCCGACCAAACCGATGACCCCTAACAGGAGAGGGCTCAAGGCCAAAAAGGAAAGAGCGCTTTTTTGCAAAACTTTGCGAAAAGTCGGCCTCTGTGGTGAGCGTTTATTTTGCTCCTTATTCATTTTGCTCCTTATTCATGGTTGATCACCTCGATAATGATCTTTTTTGCCTCGCCCTCACCAAGGGAGATCTGTTTGTCCGTATCAACAAGGTGGGCCTGTATGGGTTTAATCCCTGACTCTCTGATCTGGATGAGGCCTCCTTCCTGGAGCCCTGCGGCTGCCATACGTTGTTGAAAGGTTTTACCTCCCCGCAGGTCACGGATCATATAGGTCTGTCCTTCCGCTATCAGCTCAGAGATAAGGGGCATAGCCACCGGTTCACAGGTCATGGCTGTCACCTCCTGCTGGCGCAGGGCAAAGTTCTGGCCCTGACCGTCGTTTACCTCGATGGTGCCGCCAAGGGGCGCAACCCGGATAATGTGCAGGTGGGTTCCTGGTAAAATTCCCATATGGGCCAACCGCTGGGCGGTTTTATCATCAGAGCCCAAAGAGTGGATAATGCATTCACTCTGGGCCAGCAGAGCAGATACCGGTATGTGTTGAGTTTTGGTCATAAATTTTCCTGTTATTCTTTTAACTTTTTGGGCAGCCTGATAATTGTCCATAATTAAATGCTTTTAATCGTGATAATCCTTCTCTTCGCAAAGGAACTGAAACGGCTGTACCTTCCGGAAAATTTTGTAAGCCAATACCAATTGCAAGGGTAACGGCACCTGCTAAAGTTCCAATTTCCGGATTATTAGCTAATGCCCCCCATAATTATTTCCATTTTTAAAAATATGTATATGCTTTATATGACGCAAATATTGCAAGTGAAATAAAAATGATACCACTTATTCTATGAAGCAATGTAATTGGAATTCTCTGTAATATTGTACAGCCTGCCCAAACACCAAGCACTGACGTTGTTATTAAGGCAGCAGTAGAACCAAGCCATACAGCAATAGGTAGGTTCGTACTACTCAAGGCAATCACAGCTAATTGGGTTTTATCACCAAACTCAGCAACAGTTATAAG
>JAYEGS010000370.1:1491-8060 GCA_034659215.1 Pseudomonadota bacterium
CACCAAGCACTGACGTTGTTATTAAGGCAGCAGTAGAACCAAGCCATACAGCAATAGGTAGGTTCGTACTACTCAAGGCAATCACAGCTAATTGGGTTTTATCACCAAACTCAGCAACAGTTATAAGCAAAAAACTAGAACTTGATGTAGTAATTATATTAAGCCAATTAAAGTTTGACATTGAAGTTAAATGATCCATAAATCACATGTTTAATGGGACACCAAAACTGTTCACTTGCAAGGATAGTAGGTCTTTTATTGTAGTCAATTAAAACCGAGCAATAATCCTGATTGATAAAAAATAAAGCTGGTCAGCCAGGCAATGCCAAGGCCGGAAATCAGGCTGATCAGGGTAATCCTGAGGGATCTTGATTCCGACCAAATGGTGGCAATGGTGGCCACACATGGGGTGTAAAGCAGGCAAAAGATCATAAAACTTATGCTCTGCATCGGGGTGATATGGCTACTCATCAGGCCGGCCAGGTCGGTTCCGCCATAGATAACCGCCAGGCTTCCAATAACAATTTCCTTGGCAATAAAACCGAAGATCAGGGCCACGGTTTCCTGCCAGCCAATTCCCAGCGGTTGAAAAACCGGAGCAAGTATCTGTCCCAGTTGTCCAGCCCAGGTTGCTGCACTGGCCGGTGGAACATCTGTGGGCATGTGGCTGAGCAGCCAGACGAGCAATACCCCGGCCATGATCAGCGGAGCTGCCCGGGAGAGAAAATCTTTCATTTCATACCAGCTTCGTAGACCGACACTGCGCAGGGTCGGAAAGCGATAGGGCGGTATCTCCATGATAAAAGGTTCCGGTGCGCCGCCGATATGAAAAAGTTTGAGCACGAAACCGGTAAGGATAACCGCAACAAAACTGCAGCCATAGAGGGACAAAATAATCCAGGGTGCAATTGTTGAAGTAAAAAATATGGCTGTAAGAAAGACAAAAATCTGTAACCGGGCAGTACAAAGAGTAAAGGGAATAAGGAGCATGGTAAGAATGCGGCTATAGCTGCTTGTCAGGATGCGGGTTCCCATCACAGCGGGAACATTGCAGCCGTACCCCAGTAGAATAGAGATAAAGGCTTTGCCATCCAGTCCGAGTCGATGCATGAGTCTATCCATAAGAAATGCCACCCGGGCCATGTAGCCGCTGTCTTCAACCAGGGACATGAAGAAAAAAAAGAGGGCAATGATAGGGAGAAAGGAGGTGACTACTGCTACTCCCTGCCAGAGACCGTCAAAGAGAAAACTCTGTAGCCAGACGGGTAGAGAGAGAACCATTATTTGACTGGAAAGCCAACTGCCGGCACTGTCAAAAACCACGGAGAGGATCTCTTGCAGTGGAGCCCCCAGACCATAGACTCCTTGAAAAAGCAGGAACATAAGCATAATAAAGATGGGCAGACCAAAGAAATGGTGGAGAAAAATGTGGTCTAGTCGTCTGCTTAGCTTATCCTCAATTACCGGCTGCCCACCGAGAACCTCCATGGCAAGTCCACGGGCAGCGTTAAAACGGCAACCGGCACAAACTACAGGGAAGCTTGTATGAAGGGATTGTTTTAGGCGGCGCTGCCATTTTCTGGTTAGTGCTGCCACTTTTTCATTGATTGTCAACCGGCTCTGGTTTTCCGCTTCCAGCATCCGCATGGCAAGAAAGGTATGATCGAGGCGAGTATTAATATTTGATTTACCAATGGCTTCGGTGATTTGGAAAAAGGCCTTTTCCAGAAGTGGGGGACAGGAGATATGAGGAATTCTTGTTTTTTCAGGATGTTTAATGACTTCATAAAGAGCCTCTTTAAGATCAGGTAAGCCCTCTCCGGTTTTTGCTGATAATTCGATAACCGGTACCCCAAGATGCAGGGCCAGGGCTTTAAGGTCAAGGGTTATTCCCCGCCGCCTGGCTTCATCCATCATATTCACGCCTACCACCATGGGCAAAGCGCTGGCGGCCATCTGCAGGGTTAACCCCAACCCCCTTTGTAAATTGCCGGCATCAAGCACATTCAGAATAATATCGGGTGGTGAGTTGAGGAAATAATCGCGCACCACCTGTTCCTCTTCGGTGACAGGAGAGAGGGCATAGGCCCCGGGCAGATCAATCAGGGTGACGCTATATTCCCCTAGAGGAAAGATGCCGCTTTTTTGCTCAATAGAGACTCCCGGCCAGTTACCTGTGGACTGGCTGGAGCCGGTGAGACGATTAAAAAGAGTGGTCTTACCTGAATTTGGAATGGAAGCCAGGGCAATGGTAATCGGTTCAGCTGTGGGATTCACGGTTAACCACCTCTTATTCATTTAATTTTCTGGGCAGCCTGACAGTAAACAGCGAACCTTTGCCGGGAGTGCTTTCCGCCGTAACCCGTCCTCCATGTTGGCGGATTATGGATTTGACCGACGCCAGGCCAAGACCATGGCCACTTTTTTCGTTTTTTGATTTTCCACGGTAAAAAGCATCAAAAATGTAAGGCAGGTCTTCAGGATCAATACCTTTACCCTGATCTTGAAAACGAATAACAATCTCGCGATCCGTTTCCCAGGCGTTAATGATGATTTGACCTTCCCGGGGGGAATACTTGAGGGCATTATCTAAAAGGTTTGTTAACGCGCGATTGAGATATTCAGCATCCGCATTAACAGGGGCTTGTACTTGACAATCACACTGTAAATCAATCTCTTGCCCCTCTATTATCTGGCGATGACTTTTAATGATTTGTTTGAATATGTCGGCGAGATCAATATCATTTTGCTTCAGGTTGAGATGGTTGCTATCCAGGCGGGAATGTTCGAGAAATTCATGAATCAGAGATCCCAGTTTATGTTCGGCATCATCTATTGCCTCGAGGTATTTCCTGGTTTTATCATTATCCTTGCAGATCGGCTCTTTCTGAAGGCGTTTGGTGAAACCACCGATGATAACCAGCGGTGATTTCATGTCATGAGCAACCATGGAGACAAAATTTTCTTTTTCCCGCTCCATCTCCTTAAATCTTGAGATGTCCTCGATTATCTCCATAGAACCAATAAAGTTGCCATCACCATCTTCGATGGCCGTAGTGCCGATTCTTACTGGCACTTTTTCTCCTTGATGATTGGTCAACTCCGCTTCCAGGCCGGTTGCCGATTCCTGGGATTTCTGCACACTCTTCAACGGGCATTCATTTTCACATTTGTTGCTGCGTAATATCTCACTGCATAGCTGTCCCACCGCCTCGCCGGCCGAGAAACCGGTCAACTCTTCCGCTTTCCGGTTAAATGAAGTGATTTTAAAATCAAAATCCATGGTTACCAGAGCTACCGGCATACTGTCTAAAATATAGCGGCGAAAGTGCTGTGATTTATCAGGCATTTAATCCCCCAATGGTCTCTTAGATTATTACGCAATTCTTCTTTCTAACTTAAAAAAAAGGTCTGTTCATCGATGGCCGAGACGCAGGCAGTGCCCTTGGGTGCAATGTAGTAGCCCAAACTTTTTGCAACAGTGGTGATTACTGCCCGTTTTACTCCCGCGTCATCTTTGTTCCACACTTAGGATAATCCATCTGGTTACAAGGTTGTCCGACTATGTGGGCTACCTTGTAGCCGCACTTAGGACAGATACACTGCCCGCCTGGGCCGGCAGCCAAAGGGCCGCCGCCTCCGCCTTTTCTAATGCGGCCGCCAGATGGCGGTCCCGCTCCGTCTCCTCTTGGCATAACTAATCTCCTGTAATGGTAAAATTGAGGTAACTATTCAGCGTTTTGTCTTCAAACTGTCTCGATGCGCCGGATACCCCCAGGGCACTTCCTCTCTTCGTTCGGGCGCAACCTCCAGACCGGGCTTTCACCCTAAAGGGCACAAGAGCCCGTGGCGGGCTGAGCTGCGCCGTGAGCGAAGCGAGGAAGTACTCTTGGGGTGTGTCCCTCTCGAATAAATGACTGCCAGGTTGTTCGCCGATAGGCGAACGTTCTGATGCAGGAATTTAAACGGAACGAGTGGGCGAAGCAATGTTTGCACCATTTGCTGTAGCGTTATGGTAATCCATAAACAAAGCGCAATCCTTCTTCAAGGCCGATTTCTCTTGCCATGCGCAGGGTTGATGCGGGTGTAGGCTCTCGGTCCAGCATCTTGTAGGTAGGATAAAAGGCGGTTACATGCCAGGGTATGGCAGGTTCGACGCTCTTGATAAACCGGGCAATATCACACAACTCTCCTTGCGAATCATTGAGACCCGGAATAACCAGAGTGGTCACCTCGACTCATACCCCGAGTTCATGCATGAGTTAGACATTGTCAAGCACAGGCTGGAGCCAGGCCTTGCACACTTTTTTGTAGAAATCGTCGGTAAATCCCTTGATATCAATATTAATACCATCCAGAACCGTTGCCAGATGGCGGGAAACCTCGGGACTCATATAACCGTTGCTGACAAAGACATTCTTCATCTGCCGCTGATGGGCTAGGATAGAGCAGTCGTAATCTATTTTTCCTCCGTACTTTTACTCTTTCTTATTGCGGGACAATCGTGACCTTGTCCAAGGGGTTGGCGTCAGGTAGCAGGCTGGCCGTCAGATTATTTGATTTTTACCTCTATTTCCTTTGGTTTGATTTCTTCTGACTTCGGAATAGTCAGGTTGAGAATCCCGTTTTTGTATTCTGCTTCAATACTGTCGGATTTAGTTGCCTGTGGTAGAGTAAAGCTTCTCACAAAAGAACCGTATGAACATTCAATTCGATGCTTCTTTTTGTCTTCGGTTTCGGTTTTCTTTTCACCTTTGATAGTTAGAATGCCATTTTCGATTTTTACGCTTACATCATTTTTGTCAACGCCGGGTAGCTCAGCTTTAACGGCAAAAGCATCGTCGGTTTCGCTGATATCGACTGTCGGCATCCAGTCTCCGACCTCAAATGATTTATCATCATATTTTACCAGTGATTTTCTTGCCGACCTGTTGTACCTGTCTACCAACTCTTCCATTGCATGAAATGGATCCCAGATTGCTAAACTCATAACAAACCTCCTTTTAACGATGATTGTGTTTCAACCAACGGCTTGGTATGGCTGTTGGTTGTCCGGTTATTTTTTATTAACCATTCAAAGAATCATTTAAATATATAATATAATCAAATAAAGGGGAATGTCAAATTTATTTTTCTCTGTTGATGATCGACTGAATGTCGTCTGCCTCCAGAGTTTCCTTTTCGAGCAGGACTTGAGCCAGGTTTTCCAGTTGCCGGCGATGTTCCTTTAATATTTTAGTTACTTCTTTTTCGATACCCTTGACCAAATTGCAAATCTCATCGTCAATGATCTGCGCGGTGTGCTCGCTGAAATCTCGCTGCTGGGCCATCTCTCGTCCAAGAAAGATATGTTCTTCGCCTCGGTGAAAGGCGACCGGTCCGATTTGGTCACTCATGCCCCAATGGGTTACCATGTGGCGGGCCAGCCGGGTTGCCTGTTTAAGATCCTCTTCGGCGCCGGAACTGACTTCACCAAAAATCATTTGTTCAGAGACCCGGCCTCCCAGCATTACCCCGATGCGGTCATGCAGATAACTTTGTTGCAAATTGTAGCGTTCCTCTTTAGGGATCTGTTCAGTGACGCCCAGGGCACGTCCACGCGGGATAATCGTGACTTTATCCAGGGGGTCGGCGTTGGGCAGCAGGCTGGCGGTCAGTGCATGTCCCGCCTCGTGATGGGCGATCAGTTTTTTCTCTTTGTCACTAACGATCAGCTCTCGTTTGTTACCGAGTACGACTTTATCCCGGGCGTTAAGAAGCGCCGCCATATTGACATTTTCTTTATTTTCACGTCCTGATAATAAAGCCCCTTCGTTAATCAGATTTTCCAGATCCGCACCGGAGAAACCGATAGTCAGCGCCGCTAGACGATCCAGATCAACATCATCATCTAAGGGGACATTCTTTGCGTGAATACCCATGATCGCCCGGCGTGATTTTTTGTCCGGGAGATCCAAGGTTATTTTACGGTCAAAACGGCCTGGGCGCATCAATGCGGGGTCGAGGACATCGGGACGATTGGTGGCTGCCAATACGACTACGGTTTGATGAGGATTAAAACCATCCATCTCACCTAAGATTTGATTTAAGGTCTGTTCACGTTCGTCATGTCCACCACCAAGGCCGGTGCCGCGGGCCCGGCCAACCGAGTCAATTTCATCAATGAAGATAATGGCCGGCGCTTCCTTTTTAGCACTGGCAAACATATCCCGCACCCTGGAAGCACCGACACCAACAAACATCTCGATAAATTCCGAACCACTGATGCTGAAGAAAGGGACATTGGCTTCGCCGGCGACGGCCTTCGCCAGCAGGGTCTTGCCGGTACCCGGTGATCCCATGAGGAGAATGCCTTTGGGAATCTTGGCCCCCAGCTTGCGATAATGATCCGGGTTTTTGAGGTAGCCGGTTATTTCACGCAGGTCTCGCTTGGCATTCTCCAATCCGGCGACATCGTCAAAAGTCAGTTCAGATTCAACTTTGCGAAAACGCTTGGCCCTGGATTTGCCGAAGCTGAAGATGCCTCCCCAGGGGCCGCCGGAGCCGGTCATACGTTCCTGCATTTTGCC
>JAYEGS010000371.1:0-8050 GCA_034659215.1 Pseudomonadota bacterium
CTCAACTCGATCTTTGGAAGAATCGCTACGAGGTCGGCGTCTATCGTCTGCCGAAGATCCTCGATGAAGAGGTTGCTCGCTATCATATTGGCAAGCTCGGGGCCAAATTGACGGTCATGAGTCAGAGTCAGGCGGATTATCTTGGTATCCCGGTAGCCGGGCCTTACAAACCGGAGCATTATCGCTATTAAGAAAACCGCCAATTTCCTCGATTGCGGCGTTAGGCTCAAATTTTAATCCTCGGAATACTTAGTGTATGCCTGTGGTTAAAATCTTGACCAACGGGAATGCTGGCAGTGCGCCTGCCTTGCACTCAAGAAAATTGCCTGGTTTTCGGTCAGGTATAGCACTGTCCGGTTTGAACTTTACTGGGATGAATTCTAGGGATATTGGGTTGTTTTCTGTAACGTCTCGCAAAATTTTGTCGTTTTTCCCAGCGAATGAAGCCAAAAAAATTGCGACTGTCTGAACGAGGTACGAGTGAGTTTCGCAATTTTGGCGTAATGAGCGCTGGAAAAACAAAAATTTTGCTTAAGAAGTGGAAGAAAATTACCCAATATCCCGGGTTGCAATTATCTAACCGGACAGCACTGGGTCAGGTACTAAATAGCGACAAAAAAAGGGCGGTAAATTCGGAACATAATTTATGTCACGAAGTTACCGCCCTTGATTTTTCTCTTTTCATGGTCGGGATGAGAGGATTTGAACCTCCGACCCCTGCGTCCCGAACGCAGTGCTCTACCGGGCTGAGCCACATCCCGAATGAAATGATGGGCTCGCTTTTAAATGATTGCGCTTGTAAAGTCAAGGGGAAAATGGTTTTGTCAGGTTTCAGAAAGGGCTTGACTCACATCTGTAAAGATGGCAGAAAGCGCTGGTTCACAGGCAAACATATTTTTTAAGGATGTTAAGGGGATATATAAAAAATGAGTAAAGATAACAACAACACTCTGGCCGCAGCCTATCGTAGTCATGTTTGCGGCGCTTTGCGGGCGGCCGATGTCGGTAGCCGGGTGAAATTGTCCGGTTGGGTGCAAAACTGGCGTGACCACGGTGGTGTGGTTTTTATCGATCTTCGCGATCGTTACGGTTTGACCCAGATAGTTTTTAATCCGGAGAATGCTCCTGAGGCGCATGCCGCTGCCCATACCCTGCGTAGCGAGTTTGTTTTGCAGGTCGAGGGTGAGGTTGTCAATCGTCCGGAAGGAACCGTTAATGCCAATATGGCTACCGGTGAGATTGAAATATTGGTTGATCAGATCACGGTTTTGAACAGATCTAAAACCACGCCTTTCATGATTGATGAAATCAGTGAGATCGGGGAAAATGTCAGGCTTCAGTATCGTTATCTTGACTTGCGCCGCCAGCCTATGCAGGAGGCGATTATTGTCCGCCATCAGGTGACCAGGATTGTTCGTAACTATCTTGATAGTCAAAATTTTCTCGAGATCGAGACGCCGATGCTGACCAAAAGCACGCCGGAAGGGGCGCGTGACTATCTGGTTCCGAGTCGCACCAACCCCGGCTCTTTTTTCGCTTTGCCGCAATCGCCGCAGCTCTTTAAGCAGTTGCTCATGGTTGCCGGTTTTGACCGCTATTTCCAGATTGTTAAATGTTTCCGGGATGAAGATCTGCGAGCCGATCGTCAGCCCGAATTTACCCAGATCGATATGGAGCTCGCTTTTGTTGAGCGCGATGATATTATCACTTTGGTTGAAGGGATGATCGCAGCTATCTTTAAAGAGGTTAAAAATCTTGATACGGCTCCGCCTTACCCGCGGTTGTCCTATGACGAGGCCCTGGAAAAATATGGTCTTGATGCTCCCGATATAAGATTTGCCATGCACTTGGTCGATCTTGGCGGGGTATTTGCCGGAACCGAATTTAAAGTGTTTCGTTCAGTACTCGATAAAAAAGGGATTATCAAGGGGCTCAACCTTAAAGGCGGGGCTCGTCTCTCACGTCGAGAAATTGACGACCTGCTGGCCGTCGTTCAGGTCTACGGGGCCAAAGGTCTGGCCTGGATCAAGGTTAACGAGGATGGCTGGCAATCACCGATTGTCAAATTCTTTACTGAAACCGAGATTAAGGCGTTAGGTAAAGAGATGGCGGCCGAAGCCGGTGATCTTTTGCTCTTTGTTGCAGATAAACCGGAGATTACGAATGAGGCCTTAGGCCGTTTGCGTCTCCATTTAGGTGAAAAAATGGAGCTTATCGATGAGCAGGAGATGGCCTTCTGCTGGGTTGTCGATTTCCCCATGTTCGCCTGGGACGAGCAGGATAAGCGCCACGTTGCGATTCATCATCCCTTTACCGCTCCACTTGATGAAGATCTTGAAAAACTTAACGATGCCCCGCTTACGGTTAAAGCTAAAGCCTATGATCTGGTTCTCAATGGGGTTGAGATCGGTGGCGGCAGTATCAGAATTCATGATGCCGATACCCAGGCCAAGGTTTTTCAGCTCTTGAACATTGATGAAGAAGAGGCCCGCGAAAAATTTGGCTTTCTCCTTGATGCCTTAAGTTTTGGGGCACCGCCGCATGGAGGCGTTGCTTTTGGCCTCGACCGCCTGATGATGCTGCTGCTTGGACGTCAATCAATTCGAGAAGTTATCGCTTTTCCCAAAACGCAAAAAGCAACTTGTCTTTTGAGCGGGGCTCCGAATACGGTGAACCCACGTCAGTTGCGCGATCTGGCCATTAAAATAGCTTGAGTTAAATAAATTATGGAGGAACATCAGATGACTACGAAAAAACTTCAGGGTGAGTATATAACATTTAAGGATGGTGAGTACCAAATTCCCGACAATCCGATTATCGGAGCACTTGCCGGTGATGGTATCGGGCCTGATATCTGGAATGCGACAAAGATGGTTCTTGAGGCCGCAGTGGAGAAGGCCTACGCTGGAAAAAAAACTATTTGCTGGCAGCCGCTGGCGGCCGGAGAGGACGCTTTTAAAGAGACCGGTTCTTACTTGCCGGAAGAGACTCTGGCGGCAATCAAGAAACAGCGGATTGCGATTAAAGGGCCGCTTTCGACACCGACCGGCGGCGGGATTCGCAGTCTCAATGTCGCCTTGCGTCACTATTTTGATCTTTATGCCTGCATTCGTCCGGTGCGCTACTATGATGGGGTTCCTAACCCTATGAAACGGCCGGAAGATCTTAATGTCGTCATCTTTCGGGAAAACACTGAAGATGTTTATGCCGGTCTTGAATGGCCGGCTGGATCAGTTGAGGCCGAAGAGCTGGGCGATTATCTGCGTGACAAACTTCAGGCCAAGGTACGTCCCGGTTCCGCCTTAGGGATTAAACCGATGAGTCCCGAAGGCAGTAAACGTCTGATTCGTAAAGCAATTCAATATGCCATCGACAATAATCGTAAACTTGTGACCATGGTTCATAAGGGGAACATCATGAAGTTTACCGAAGGGGCTTTTTGTCAATGGGGTTATGAGATGGCGCGGGCTGAATTCCCAGATCAAGTGATTACGGAAGAGGAGCTGGTGACCCGTTATCAGGGTGAATGGCCTCCCGGTAAAATTTTGCTTAACGACCGGATCGCCGATGCCATGTTTCAGCAGCTTTTGTTACGGCCGTCCGAATATGATGTGCTGGCGACGCCTAATCTCAATGGTGACTATCTTTCCGATGCCTGTGCCGCTCAGGTCGGGGGGTTGGGGATTGCTCCTGGTGCCAATGTCGGTGACGGGATCGCTATTTTTGAAGCAACCCATGGAACGGCTCCCAAATATGCCGGTCTCGATAAAGTTAATCCGGGTTCATTAATCCTTTCCGGTAAAATGATGCTCGATTTTATGGGTTGGACTGCGGCCGGTGATCTGGTCGAAAAAGCTTTGCAGAAAGCGATTTTAGGTCAGCAGGTTACCTACGATCTCGCCCGCCAGATGGATGGTGGTGAAGAGGTTAGCTGTAGTACCTTCGGCAAGTTAATTGTGGCGGCCATGTGATAAATTAGGGGTCGATGAAAATTCTTTTTTTGACCGCCTCCTTTAAAACCCCCAGTGCCCGTTTTCGGGTTCTGCAAAACCTTGATATCTGGCGCGGTTTGGGGTTGGAGGTAGAGGCGGTGCCTCTACCTAAGAGCAACTGGAAGCGTCTTAAACTGCTGCAACAACTGCCGTCTTACGATATAGTGTTGCTCCAGAAACGTCTGCTTCATCGTCACTCGCTCTATCTCCTGCGTCAGAGAGCTCGCATCCTGGTTTACGATTTCGATGATGCGGTGATGTTTTCCGACAGCAATAGTGAAGATTTTATCTCGCCGCGCAAAAGTCAGCGTTTTGCCGCGATTGCCCGGTCGGCGGATCTTTTCTGTGCCGGCAATGACTATCTCAAAGAGCAGGCTTTAAATGCCGGGGCGCGTCGGGTTGAAATCGTTCCCACCGGCGTCGATTGTGACTATTTCAGGCCTGGGCCTTTATCTCCGGATTCCTCCGACAGTAGGCCCTTAAATATTGGCTGGATCGGTTCACGGGCTAATCTGGTCTATTTGCAAGCTCTGGCCGAGCCTTTGAATCGCCTCTTTGAGTTGCGTCGTGATTTTAAGCTGACTATTGTCTGCGATGACTTTATTGATGATTTTCATTGCCCGGTAGAAAAAATCAGGTGGTCGGCAAAGCGTGAAGTTGATGATATCAGAGGGTTTGATATCGGGGTCATGCCTCTGGTTGAGGATCCCTGGACCAAGGGTAAATGTGCCTTTAAATTGCTTCAATACATGGCCTGCGGTCTGCCCGCCGTGGCCAGTGCCACAGCAGTAACCGAAAAAATTGTCAAATCCGGAGTAAACGGCATGCTCGCCTCTAATCCTCCGGCGATGGTTGAAAAAATCTCCTGGCTGCTTGATCATCGACAAGATTTGCCGGCGATCGGAGTTATGGCCCGGCAGTCAATTTTGGGCATCTACGACAGCCGGACCGTGGCCCGGCGCTACGCCTCACTTTTTGCTCAACTGAGCAGCTGAATAAATGACTGAAATTAATTTAAAAATTAAAACCGACCTCGACACCATTTTACAGGGATCAGCTCCGGTAATTGTTGAGCTCGGTTGCGGTGATAAGGCGAAAGCTTTTTCAGATGATGGCCGAATCGGTATCGACCGGGTCGATCTGGCTCATGTCGACATTGTCGCCGATCTTGAAAAAGGTCTCTCCTTTTTTCCCGATAACAGCGTTGATGAGATTCATGCGCGGAGCCTTTTTGAGCATATCAACAATTTTGACCAGCTGATCAAAGAGATTTTGCGGGTTTTGAAAGATGATGGCAGCTGTCGTCTTATGGTGCCTCACTTCTCTAACCCTTATCACTATTCCGACCCCACCCATGTCCGTTTTTTCGGACTTTACAGTTTCTATTATTATTGTCATGAAAAGCGTCAGCTAAGTCGAAAAGTTCCGACTTTCTATACCGAATCTCGTCTTGAAATCACCTCTTTAAAGCTCCGTTTCCGGTCACCTTTTAAAGGGCGCAAATGGTGGAAAAGATTGCATGAGAAGATCTTTAATCTTTCACCATCAATGCAGGAGTTTTACGAAGAGAATCTCTGCTATCTCTTTCCCTGTTACGGTATTGCGATCACGTTTCGTCCGGATCGTTCAGCCGCTGGGGTTTCTCAGAAATGACACCCCCCAAAACTGTGTTCCAGGTACGCTACCGTGACGATGGTTTACGGGTGACCTGTAACCAGTATCTGGATGCTTTCCCGCCTGACTTTTACCGGGTAGTGATTTTTCTGACCGATTCTGCGCCGGCTCCCGAAACAATGGCGATTGATGTTGATGAGACTATCTCTCTGGAACTCTCCCGGCGGCAGCTTAAAGGTTTTCGTTTTGAGGCCCGGCACCGACTGCGGAAACTTATCGAAAACTACGAACCCTCCCTGATTCTGGCGCATCGTTGGAAGGCCACAGCCATTGCGGTTGCGGCGCTCTCTTTGGCACCTAAAAAAGAGATCCCGGTTTTTTCAGTGGTGCATGCTTTGCATCAATTGGGAAGCTGGTCGCGGCGTTTAGTTGGACGTTTTATACTTAAAGGGCGTTGCCGCTTCATCGGGGTTTCAGAAGCGGTCAGGCAAGATATTCTGGCGGCCGGTTTCGGGCTTAAGCCCAAAGATGTTCTGGCTTTGCCTAATGCTGTTGATGTTGCGCAGACTGAGAAAAGTCTGCTGGAGCGCCAGGTGGCGCGGCGCTTTTTAGGTCTCGATCCCGAGGTTTTGCTTTGTGGTCATGTTGGTCGTATGGTTGGGGCTAAGGATCAGAAAACCCTGATATCAGCTTTTGCCAAATTACGGCAACGGCTGCCGGCGGTGCATCTGGTCATGATTGGCGAGGGGCGTCTTGAGTCGGATCTGCGCAGTCAGGTGAAATCTTTAGAGCTCGATGATGCGGTTACTTTTGCCGGAGCGCAAAGCCGGGCGGTGCGTTTGATGCCGGCCTTTGATCTCTTTGTTTTGACCTCTGTCGCCGAGGGTTTTCCGCGAGTTTTACTGGAGGCGATGGTCTGCCGGCTACCGCTTGTCGCCACTGATAGTGGCGGTATTGGTGAAGTTTTTGCCGACGATGTAAAACTCTGCCGGGCCGGTGCCGTAGAGGAGATCAGTGACGCAATGGAGCAGTGTTTGAGACTTGATCGAGCGGCCCGCCGGAATTTGGGCGAGATCGGTTACCGGCGAGTCCTTGAGAACTTTTCCAGCGAGGTTTTTCGTCAGCGCTTACTCTCGTTTGTCGGGCAAGACTTTTCAGGAGAATCTTTTCGATGAAACTCGCCTTTACCATGTTCAAATATTTTCCTTATGGTGGTCTGCAGCGCGATTGTCTGCGGATCGCTGATCTCTGTCGTCAGGCGGGAGCTGAAGTCGATATCTATGCTGCCCGTCTCCAGGGTGAAGCGCCGGTTGGCGTAAATTTTACGCACTTACAGAGCCAGGGTTTCAGCCATCATCGTCAATATATCTCTTTTGCCAAACGTATTCAGGCCTTAAGCCATGATTATCGGGCGGTAGTTGGTTTTAATAAAATGCCCGGTCTTGATCTCTATTTTGCCGCCGACCCCTGTTATGCGGCCACGGTTGAGGAGAAAGGGCGGGTTTATCGGCTGACTTCCCGTTATCGCACTCTGGCCGCATTTGAACGAGCGGTCTTTGAACCTGCGGCAAAAACCACCATTCTTTCGATATCGGAGGTGCAAAAGCGGCTCTTTCAAACGATCTACAAAACTCCGGTTGAGCATTTTCATGATCTGCCGCCCGGGGTGCCGGCTGATCGCCTGCTATCGTCTGACAGCCCCGCTCTGGGTCGTTCTCTGCGCGAGGAGTTGGGAATAGGTCAAGATGAGTTGGTGGTCTTGATGATCGGCAGCGGTTTTAAACGAAAAGGCGTCGATCGCGCCCTTAATGCTTTGCGGGCGCTGCCGGAGGAGCTTGGCCAAAAGAGTCGTCTGCTGGTGGTTGGTGATGACAATCTTGACTATTATCGAAAACTTGCCCGGCGTCAGGGTCTTGGCGAAAGAGTTATTTTTACCGGCGGCCGGACCGATGTGCCGCGTTTTCTGGCGGCCGCCGATATCTTTCTGCATCCCGCTTACCAGGAGAATACCGGCGGGGTTCTGATTGAGGCTTTAGCTGCGGGGCTGCCGGTTTTAGTGACGACGGTGTGCGGTTACAGCGTTCATATTGAAAGAGCCCAAGCGGGGGAAATAGTCGCTGAACCTTTTCTCCAGGCCCAACTTGACCGGATGCTTTTTGAGATGCTTAATTCAGCTTCACAACGTCTGGTCTGGAGTGCCAACGCTAAAGATTATGTTGCAAAAACCGACCTCTTCAGCCTGGCTGATCGGGCCGCCGGGATTATTATGGATGTTGCCGGAAGTAAGAACTTTTAATTTTTGTAACTATTCAGCATAATGTAGTCCTCAAACGATCTCGATGCGGGGACATTGCTCCAGGCGGCGGCGAAGCCGCTTGCCGATCTGAGCTGTGTCCCCCTCGAAGCCGGGCGAAGCCAATGTTCACACCATTTGTAGTGGCTTT
>JAYEGS010000372.1:0-8013 GCA_034659215.1 Pseudomonadota bacterium
GATCCCACTTACAGCGGTTAGCGAAGCTTTGCAAAATATCAAACACCAATCCGGCTAACCTGAAAAAGGATCCAAGAGGTAGAAGGGGTTACACTCTTTTGACCTCTTGGATCCATTTGACTCCTTAGACCATATTTTATTCCATAATCGGCAACCTTACAGTGAAGGTACTTCCTTGATCGGGCCGGCTCGTCACTGAGATAGTACCATTAAGCTTGTCAATCAAACTTTTAACAATGGAGAGACCAAGACCGGTTCCGGTAATATAGCGGGTTTTTTCAGTCTTGATTCGAAAAAATTTTGTAAATAACTTATCGAGCTGACGCTCCTCCATACCGAAACCGTTATCAATGACGGCGACTTGAAGCTGATTATCCAACAGCTCCGCCCGCACTTTGATTGAACCTCCCTCCTGTGTATATTTAATGGCATTGGCAATAAGGTTACCGAAAATGCTCTCAAGCGCCATCGGATCAGCGAGTACCGGCGGTAATTTTTCAACCGGAAGTTCAAGTTCCAGGCTCTGTTTCCTACTCTCAGCCTGAGCTTTGATAAAATCAACAATGCTCTTTAAAAGCTCATCAACCGCAACCGGTTGTACCTCCTCTCCAACATGGCCCTCCTCAATACGCGAAAGATCAAGCAGATCACCGATCAATGAGATAAGACCATTGGTTTTTTCACGCGCCCGGGAAAGCAGATATTCATCATTTTCCGGCTTCTTCTCGACCATTACCAGTTGTTCGTGAATTGTCGAAAGGGGAGAGCGCAGTTCATGTGAAACTTTGGCGACAAAATCTGATTTCATCTGATCCAACGCTTTCATGGCTGTAATATCAGTAAGAATAACCACGGCTCCGAGACACTCTTGCTCTTCACCCAAAATGCAGCGCCCTTCGGCCAGCATAAACTTGTTGTCGGGCAGAGCTAATTCATAGCTTGAAGAGTCGTTGCCCAAAGGGCAATCACCTTGTGAAAGAGCCATAACCCGTTGACAAAAACCCACATCATCAACATATTCCCCGATTCTTTTTCCCGGTTTAAGCTTGGCATCCAGGTTAAAAGACCAGAGAAAAGCGGGATTCATTAAAACTACAACCCCTTCAGTATTAGTGACAACCACCCCGTTAGGTAAGGATTCAATGATGCTTCGGGTTCGACTCTTCTCATTGTCAAGATCTAAAAGGGTGCGATTACGCTCTTTTTCAAGCCTCTCGGCTTCAAGGGAGAGCTCCATTCGTTCCTGAGCCCGGCGCACAACCATCCTCAGACTGTCGGGCTCGAAAGGCTTGGGAATAAAATCGTAGGCCCCTTTTTTCATCGCCTCAATCGCCGTTTCAATCGTGGCAAAACCGGTCACCACGATAACCATAATCTTTTCATTAAACTCTTTAATCCGGGCCAAGACCTCCATGCCGCCCATCCCCGGCATCTTGAGATCAAGAAAAACAATATGCACTGGCTCTGCATAGATAATCTCCAGGCCTTCAGCCCCACGAGAGGCGGTCGAAACCGTAAACCCCATGCGGAGCAGAATACGCTCGGCCCCCTCACGAATGCCCTGTTCATCATCAACTACCAGAATGTGTAAAGATTTCTCACTCTTTTTCACTTTGCTCTCCTTCGTCACAAATTTTCGCCAGGGGCAGCGTGACAATAAATGCTGTCCCTTTTCCCGGCCGACTTCGGGCAAAAATATTTCCCCCATGATTTTCAACGATACCATAAACCATACTCAAACCAAGCCCGGTTCCTTTCCCTTCTTCTTTAGTCGTATAAAAATGATCAAAAATATGGGGCATAACATCCTCCGGGATCCCGGATCCGGTATCGGAAATCTCAATACAAACCCGGTCTCCATGCGAAGGCATACAACAACACGGAAACTCCATAACCTTAGTATCATTCTTATTTTCCTGGTCACTATAATAAATGGGCTCTCCCCGGGCCGGCATACTGGTTCTCACCGTCAAGGTACCTTCACTTTCAGCCGTTCCTTTAACATTCATGGCATCAACCGCATTGAGAATCAGATTCATCAAAAGATGATTAAGCTGTTGAATGTCGGCATCCACTAAAGGCAACTCCTCGGCCAGATGTTTTTTAATCTCAATATTATGGAAAATCGGCTGACTATCGAGCAAGAAAAGAGTTCTCTCAATCACCTGATTAATATCACAGGGCTGCATAAACTGACGTGTCTGCCGAGAAAATTCGAGCAGTTCCTTAACCGTGTCACGACATCTTTCAGCATCCCGCAAGACCCGATTTAGATCATCCTTGACATTATCGGAAAGTTCATTCTCTTCCATTACCAATTTAGTAAAAAGAATGATTCCTCCCAGAGGATTATTTAACTGATGAGCAACGCCTGCCGCCAGCTTGCCCAGCGATGCCATTTTCTCGGACTGGAGTAACTGAAGCTGGGTTTTTTCCAGTTCCCGCTCCATCTGGAGAGTCTCACGCAGGTCGCGAAAATATCCGATAGTCGCAACCTCACGGTCATCCTTATAAACAATTGAAGCATTCAGACGTACCGGAACCGGCTGAGAATCCTTGCCTTTCAAATCAATATAATGGGATTTGAGCTTACCCTTTCCACCATGTTTATGGCTTCGCAACCTCTTCATCACATCCCGAGCTTCATTTTCCCTGACATAGATATCGGCAACATTTAAGGTTTCAAAGGCCTCTTTGATATTGTAACCAAGAATCTCGCCGACTGCATTATTGAAAACAATGAGTTTTCCACTCGTATCTGCAGCCACCACACCGTCAACTGAGCTCAGCAGAAGATTATGCAAAAAAGCACTCGACTGATTCATTCTCTCTTCCAGCCAAACCAGTACCGAAAGATCAAAATCAACCACCACCAAAGCGTCAATCTTGCCATCCGAGTAAAGGGGGTAACTGAAAATACAAGCCATCTTTTTCTCGTCCCAATCATGCTTACCTAGATAGGTAGGCACCCCGCTCTGCAACGCCCCAATCACCGGGCATAAATCACAAGGCCTGGTACTATCGCGAAACTGCTCATAACAATAGCGTTTAGTTCTCGCAATTTCAGAACGCTTAAGACCTTGATCATTAACTGCTAAAATCTCAAAATCAGGTGAAATGACAATTAATTTTCTCTCAAAAGCATTGACAGCCCTAAGCAGATATTCTTCCCGATCATTGATCGAATGCATTATAATCCTCCATCCGGCCGTTTAATAGTTACATTCAAACTTACACATATTAGTAAAAGGAGGTCAAGGGTAAAGTGCTTTCCCGGCACAATTATCTCGCAAACTTGCAGCCGCAGGATTTCGTTGCTGTTTTAGCTGCATATCGATTTCGGTTAACGGTAACGGAGTCAAAGAAGCCAGAGTAGCACTGCGTACCAAAGCTTCCGGACGATTCTCATAAATATGAAAATCATTCTCAAAAAGTCCCATTCGTACAGCCGTGGCTGTAGAGTAGGTGGTTACCAGAAGATCGGAGGCGCCAGCCCGTTTCAATTGGGCAAAATATTCACGAGTCCAGAGCTGATGATTATTACTCGGGCTGAAAGGATCGTGAAACACAATATCGACCGGCCCGGCAAATTGAGCAAGCCAGCTGCGGGCATCAACTGTAAAAATCTCGATTAAGAGGTCAGGGCTCTCGTAACGAAGATTTTCGGCAACCGCCCTGATAATCGGCTCAAGCTCGCGAAACTCATCGGGATAAGAGAAATCGATCAAGCTGGAGAGTAAGGCTCTATCATGTTCGGGCGAAAGGATCCGCAAATGGCCGGTATATTTTTGCTGGGAGAGGTACCAGATAAGAGCAAAAGTGTTATAGCCAAGGCCAAAACAGATATCAAGAACGGTGATCTTTTTGCGCCCCTCAATCCGATACTTCCAGGCCGGCAGAACATGCTTGTAAAGAGCTTCACTGAGGGCTCCGTCTTTGGTCGAGTGGTAATGTTCACCAACACTTTCACAATAGAGCGTCCGGCTGCCATCGCCGGTAATAATATTATCAAGCAAAAGGAACTCCTGAAAAAATATGAATCATCAATATTGATGCATACGTAAATTGTAAAGCAAAATAGTTATATAAAACAATTTTTCATTGATTTGAAAGCTTTTTTCTGCGATAGTTCAATTTACTTAAGTGAATATCAATATCAAATTTCACTCATAGTGGTTAATTTTTATGACAGGGGTCTGCAATCCACAACTCAAAACTCTTATTTAACCCCAAACCGCACCAGATCAGGCTGGCATCATACTTGAAGTACATTGTCGGATAATCGGTCAACCACTTGCAACAGAAAGCATAAGGAGAACACAAATGAAATTAAAACAGATCTCTATTTTTCTCGAAAACTCGCCCGGACGGCTCTATGAAACGACCCGGGCATTAGGTGATGCAGGCATCAATCTGCACGCTCTGACCTTAAATGAAGCGGTCGATTTCGGAGTTCTGAGACTGTTGGTCTCAAATATCACCAAAGCCCGACAAATCCTGATGGGAAAACAATTTCCGGCCCGCATCGACGATGTCGTCGCGGTCGAGATCAAGGACGAAGCCGGCAGCTTGGCCGAGGTTCTGGAACCATTGAAAGCACAGAATATCAGTGTCCGTTATATGTATGCTTTTAGCGGCCTTGACAAAAAACAAGCGGTTATGATTTTCTGTTTTTCCGATATGGACAAAGCGATTGAAATATTGAAAGAACATAACTGCACCCTGTTGTCACCTGAAGCCTTCGGCATGCTCGACAGTGTCGATTAAAACAAACAACCAGGAAACGGTTCAAGGCAACCCCAACCAACACCGGAAAATTCCGGTTCACAGAATGAGGAAAATATAATGACTCAGAAAAAAGAGTTTAAAAAGTTTGCCGTTATCGGCGCCGG
Source organism: Pseudomonadota bacterium (assembly GCA_034659215.1). GTDB lineage: Bacteria > Desulfobacterota > Anaeroferrophillalia > Anaeroferrophillales > Tharpellaceae > Tharpella. Next base: position 4,893 of record JAYEGS010000372.1, read on the forward strand.
ACCGGTCGGCTGTATTGTCGCTGCTTACCTGGCCCGTGGTGGTTATGAAGTCACCCTGTGCGATATTATGCCGGAATTGGTTAATGCGGCAATTGACCCCGGAATCAAAATTGACGGTACCGAAGAGCTGGAACAGAAGGTGAGCCGGGCGATTACAAATATCGATGATCTGGCCGCCGACCCACCCGATGTCATTATCATTACCGTCAAAGCTACGGTTCTCCAGCTGATCGCTTCGGCGATTGAAGGCTTTTTCCACAAGGATATGTATGTTGTCAGCTGGCAAAACGGAATCGACACGGAACTGATCTTAGCTGAAACTTTGGGCCGGGACAATGTTCTCCGTGCAATTGTCAACTACGGCTGCGGCTTGGTCAAACCCGGCCATGTCCATCTCGCTTTCCATCATCCTCCACATCTTCTGCAAGAACTCGAACCAGCCGGCAAAGAAGCGGCTTTAGCTATTGCCGAAGCCCTGACCAAAAGCGGACTCCCGACCGAACGAACTGAAACAATTGTCGATATGGTTTGGCGCAAGTCGATTATGAATGCTTGCATGAATCCAGTCTGCGCCGCCACCGGCCTGACTATGGCTGAAGTGATCCGTGACCCGATCGTCTTTCAAATAGTTGACAACCTGGTCAAAGAGAGTGTACAAGTAGCCCGCGCCAATGAGATCTCTTTAGGCTGGAATTACTACCCTTACGCCATCAACTACATGAAAAATGCCGGCGACCACAAACCCTCGATGCTGGTTGATATCGAGATGAAACGCCGGACTGAGGTCGATTTTATTAACGGCAAAATTGTCGAATATGGCCGCCAGGCCGATATTGCAACCCCATACAACCTGATGATCCGAGCCTTAGTCAAGGCTTTGGAACCAAAGTAAAAAAGAGTTATTATGAATCGAGATTTTTATTTACAGTTTCTGACTACCTGCTCTCAAGATCAGGAAAGTTTAGAGACCCTGCAAACCCTGATCGAAGAACACCTAAAAAGCCCGGTTGAGTTGATGATCCGGGTCAAAGGAGACAAGGGTCTGCCGATTATTACCGTCCAACTTAAAGAGGGCAGCCGGATTGTCCACCCGCAAGGCGGGATGGCAACAATTCCAGCTGCATTCGGTGATGAGGAGATCAGACTTATTCCGATCTTCATCTATGAAACCGAAGAGATTGAAGGTCGTTTTCTCGATTATGAAGCCGCTCATATCGCAGCTTTACTTGATCGGGAAGGGGAGTATGAGCACTATAAAAAGTTCTTTCTTAACGCCCCGAATGCCGGTTCTGAATACGCGGAAAAACTTGATTATCTGCGCCATATTGCCCGCCGTATCCTGATTCATGACCAGAGCGCCTTTTTTCTCCTTCATCCCGGCAAGGCTCAAGAAACAGTTCGCACTCTGGTTCTTTACCAGCTCGGTGAACGCCTCTCCTGGTATCTTGAAAAACTGGAAATTGATCAGGAGAAAGCGATTGACGACCTCTGTTTGACCTTGGATGAATTTGCCGCCAACGACCCGTTTTATAAGGATTTTGATGTTAGTGGTTATTTCAGGCAAACTTTGGTCGCCCTGACCATGTTTTAAATTGGTAACTATTCAGCGTAAGTAGGGAAGCATCGTATATTGATACATTTTAGCGAATTCTGGGGACATAACCCGATTCTCCGAAGGAAATCGGGATTGTGTACCCTGAATTTGCGGGTTAGCTGAATAGTTACTAAAATTGGTAGTCAATGACTAAAATTTCTATCATCGGGGCCGGCCTCGCCGGCTGTGAAGCGGCCTGGCAACTGGCTGAACGGCAAATTCCGGTAACCCTGTATGAGATGAAGCCTGAGCGCTTCTCACCGGCCCACTCTAATCCCGACCTGGCTGAACTGGTCTGCTCCAACTCGCTTAGAGCCAACCTGCCGACCAATGCTGGCGGTCTCTTGAAAGAGGAGATGCGGACTTTAGGTTCGTTGATTATGACGGCGGCGGAAAAGACTAAAGTTGCGGCCGGTAATGCCCTGGCCGTCGATCGTCAGGCATTTGCCCGCGAGATTACCGAAAAAATCGAAGCCCATCCCCTGATTACGATAATCCGCCAGGAAGTCACGGAGTTGCCACAAGAAGGCATTGTTATTGTGGCCAGCGGCCCCCTAACTTCAGAAGCCTTGACTACAGCCCTGGAGCCTTTAGTCGGGGAACGGCTCTATTTTTACGACGCCACAGCCCCGATTGTCGCAGCCGACAGCATTAATTACGAAATCGCCTTTCGCGCTAACCGTTACGCTGATGCAGGAGAGGAGGGGGACTATATCAACTGCCCTCTGGATGAGAGCCAATACTTAAAGTTTATTCAAACAATAGCCGAAGGGGATCTGGTCAGAAGTCGTAATTTTGAAGATGAAAAGGTCTTTGAAGGCTGTATGCCGATCGAAGCGATGGTTGCGCGTGGGCCTCTGACTCTGGCATTTGGTCCTCTAAAACCAAAAGGTCTAAAAGATCCGAGAACCGGCCGGGAAGCCTATGCCACAGTCCAGTTACGCAGCGAGAACCAAGAGCAAACCATGTTTAATCTGGTCGGTTTTCAGACTCGTTTAACCTTTCCCTGGCAGGAAAAAATCATCCACCTGATTCCAGGCTTGGAAAAAGCTGAAATTTTACGTTTTGGGACGATGCACCGCAACACGTTTATTGATGCACCACGTATCTTAAATCCCTTTTTTCAGCACCGAAAAGAGAGCCGTATCTTCTTTGCCGGCCAGATCAGCGGCGTCGAGGGCTACCCGGAATCAACCGCTTCCGGCCTCATTGTCGGCCTTCAGGTTGCTGCTCTAATCAATAACCGGGAACTTTTCACTTTTCCGGAAACCACGGCTTTAGGGGCTTTGAGCGGTCACATCAGCAACGACCACAGTCCCAACTTCCAACCCATGAATATCAACTTCGGCCTGATACCTCCTTTAGAAGGCAAAAAGCGCCGCAAAAGAGAGCGTATCCTGGCCTACGTCGAACGCGCCCGTCAGGATCTGAAAACATGGTGCAGTTATAATGCCGAATAATTAGTTTATTAATCCCGTTCAGATTCTAACAATAGCAATAATTTTTCAAACTCTTCGGCCGATTTGA
>JAYEGS010000373.1:0-29552 GCA_034659215.1 Pseudomonadota bacterium
AAGCGAAACCGTAATTGCTGTCGGCACGCCTTTAAACACCACAGCTTGGAGCGCCAGTAAGGCCTGTGAAGAGAGCGGCCTCCCCTATCTGATTGTCGGTGCCGACCAAGACAACCTGATCAGCGAAAAAAGCATTTTCACATTTCGTCTAACCCAAACTCACGCCGCCGACCTTGAGATGCTATCCGCATTTATCGATACTCAAGAACCGAAAATCCAGAGCCTGGGCATCATTTATGGTGAGAACCATAGCGCCATACGCCAAGCCCGACGGCTTCGAAAATTCTGCGCCGATAAAAATATCGACCTCGCCATCTGGGAGACCTACCGCAGTGATGAACGTAATTTCTACGATCTTTTAAATCTCATCAAAGTGCGCCAACCCCAGCTTCTCTTTCTCGCCACCAACCCGGCTGCCGGCAACAAACTCTGTCAACAGGGCCAACGCCTCGAAATATTGCCGCCTCTCACTATCGCCACCCCCGTCAACTGCATACCCACAACCACTAAGAGCGCACCGCCAAATCGCACCGGCAACCATATCCTCTACCCAACACCATGGTTGGAGCCGACAGATCGAGAAGATCTTCCCCAGCTAAAAAATTGGCTCCAGGCCCAAGGGTTTGCCGCCGCCGAGCTCATCTTGAAAACCCTCGAACAAAGCCCCGACCAAACCTCTGGAGAAATCATCAAAACCCTGGAAACAACCACCATGACCACAGTCTATGGCCCAGTCAGCTTTTCGGGGCCCGGCCAAGGCCACCAGAACCCTCTTGCATGGTATCTCTGTTCGTATAATGAAGATGGCACAAATCAAGTCATCTTTCCTCTACCTACGGGATCAGGTACAAACGACTCAGAAACGGAAACGACAACCTCGGAAATAACAACTCCGGAAACCACCGGCGTCGCCACACCGGACAAACCCAACCAATAAACCACCTAACCCAGCTGAGCTGGATAAGTCACTAATGCGGGAATTACTCCCGCAAATAAATGTTCTGATAAGAGCACTAAAAAACACTCTGAGTTATGCCGAAAAAAATCAAAATTCTCTTTTTGTGCACCGGTAACTCCTGCCGGAGCCAGATGGCTGAAGCCTGGGCCAGGTTTTTGAAAAATGATTCTATTAAAGCCTATTCCGCCGGCATCACCGCCCACGGTCTCAACCCGGATGCAATCACCGTAATGCAGGAGAGCGGTCTCAACTGCTCTGGCTGGCGCAGTAAAACCACAACTGAACTGCCACCTGAAATCACATTCGACTACGTCATCACCCTCTGCGACAACGCCTCCCAAAGTTGCCCCTTCTTTCCGGCGACAACCGCCCTCATCCATAAAGGCTTTGACGACCCTCCCCAACTCGCCCGCCAGGCTACCAATGAGAGGGAACGTCTGGCTCCCTATCGCCGAGTTCGGGATGAACTGAAAACCTTCATCCTCTCCCTGCCGGAAAGCCTCCCTAAACTGTAGAGACTTCCAAAGATCTTAAAGATAAGTAAGGTGTCCCCGGAATTCCCGGCGGAATTCCCGGAATTCCTTACAGAAGGCCGGGCTGAGCTTGCGCCTGAGCGTAGCGAAGAAGAGCATAAATGGGGTCAGGTCTTGAAATGCCAGATAATAAAAAGGGGGGAAACGGGAAAGGAAAACGTATATTGATGAATTTCAGTAAATTCCGGGGACATAACCCGATTCGCCGAAGGAAATCGGGATTGTGTACCCGGAATTTACGGGTTAGCTAAATTGTTACGGACTTTCTATTGATTGTCCAGAACTTTCCCATGGTTTTCCGCCTTCCCGAAAACACCCACCACCAGGGACCCTAACATAAACAGTGCGGGGACAAACTGCATGGCAACGATAAGAGCCATAAATCCGATAAAAATCCACCCGACGAGGCCGATCCCCCCATCCGCAACACCGCTCGCGGCAAAAGCCGAATTTGCATGCAGAATGGCCATCAATGTGACGATACGAAATGTGTTTTTCATTTTATCCACCTCCGCTAATATCCAAAAGACTTCAATGCCTTACGATTAATACTTTATACAATCTACACTTTGCACAAAGCGTTCCAACAGTGCAATATTTCACTAACGACTACGCAACCTGCTTAATTTATTCATTTTTACATGATAATTGATAAAAAAATAACTCACTATATTTCGTCCAGGTGTATCAATTTTTTGTACACTGTATCCACTGACACAGGTCACCAGGAGAGACAACACATCCTAACACACTGAAATTAAAGGATTATCCTATATTATTTAACAGTATACAAAAAAAGTGCCCCTCGTCCCCTCCCTCCTCGCATCCCCGCATCGAGAAAATTTAAGAATGGCACCTGAATAGTTACAATTTGACATTGATCTCCGATTAGCATACAACAAGAATTGTAAGCTTTAAAATCGGCCTCCGGCCCTTTTTTTCGGCCCCATACCCCAAAAGCTTAAGACTTGTCAAAACAAAAACACTCAATATTACAAGGATTTAACGAATATTATGACAGCGGAAAAGATTGACTCAAAATCCGTCAAACATGTTGCCACGTTAGCTCGGATTAAGATGAACGAGGACGAACTGGAGCAGTACGGGGCTCAGTTAAATGCGATTCTCGGTTATGTCGAAAAATTGCAGGAACTTGACACCACCGATGTGCCGCCGATGGCCCATGTTACGGCCACCGCCACCCCGATGCGGGAAGACCGCTTGACTGAAGGTCTGGGGGAGCGGGTCTTGACCAACGCCCCACAACGAGAAGAGCGTTTTTTCAAAGTGCCTCAGGTTATTGAATAGAGAGGATCTTACCTATGGCCAAAAGTACCTTCCAAACCTTAACCTGGTTAGAAGAGAAAAGATCCCTGCGTTTACTTGATCAACGCCGTTTGCCGACCGAAGAACTCTTTTTTGAATGTCGAGAGTTACGGCAGGTGGCTGAGGCGATCAAAACCTTGGCTGTTCGTGGAGCTCCGGCAATTGGCGTGGCCGCCGCATATGGCGTGGTTATTGGAGTACAGGAAGCAACCGCTGTCGAAAACGCTATTTCGACACAAAAATTTAGCGAGATTATCGACGAACTCGCCGCCACCAGGCCGACAGCCGTCAATCTTTTCTGGGCTCTTGCAAGAATGAAAAAAGTTGGCAAAGAGGGCCTGAGGAGGGAGTTTGACGGGACTAAGCTCAGAGATCTTCTGCTGGTCGAAGCTCACAGGATCTACGCTGAAGACGATCAGGCTCATCGCCGCCTGGGAGAACATGGATCGAAAATGATCCCGACCGGGGCTCGGATCCTGACCCATTGTAACGCCGGGGCTCTGGCTTGTGCTGAATATGGTACAGCTTTGGGGGTTATTCGGGCGGCGCAGGCGGCGGGCAAAGATGTCAAGGTCTATGCTGACGAAACCCGGCCTCTGTTACAGGGCTCGCGCCTGACGACTTGGGAATTACTTAAAGAAAAAATACCTGTCACCCTGATCTGTGACAATATGGCGGCCCACTGCATGGCCAAAGGAATGATCGATCTGGTCATCGTCGGAGCCGATCGGATCGCCGCCAACGGCGACACCGCCAACAAGATCGGCACCTACAGCGTCGCTTTGGCCGCTAAAGCCCACAATCTACCTTTCTATGTCGCGGCCCCGACCTCAACCATCGATTTTTCCCTGGCCGAGGGATCGGCGATTCCGATCGAGGAACGCGACCCCGATGAGGTACGGTTTTTTGGCGAAAAACAGACTGCTCCGGCTGAGGTTGCGGTCTACAACCCCGCTTTTGACGTCACCCCGGCCGCCCTGATCAGCGCTATTATTACTGAAAAGGGGGTTTTCACACCGACCGAGTTATCTGCGGCCCGCTAATCTCTCTTAGAAGGCAGAATCTTAACCTTGGCTTTGCCCGCTTTGCCGCCAAAGACTTCAGCCTGACTCGCATTGAGGTAGATAATAATGCGCTCGCCGGTGACCCGGTTCTCACCCTGCCACATCACCGGATTACCGGTCATCGTAACCTTTCTTTCAGCCTGAATCAACTCCGCCCGTTCACAAGTAACAAACTTATCCGCTTGATTCAGCTTAACATTACCAACCGCAATCGCCTTAATTAGTTTTTGGCTCTGCATATCGAAGTAATTAACCACCTTGTCGGCATAAAGAACCATATCTTTCTGCTTGGCAATGACCCTGCCGCCAAAAGAGATGGTGCCTTTCTGACGGTCAGCCTCGGTCCAATCGGAGATAATCTCCAAAGGATCTTCTTGTTGGCCCAAACTAGCCTGCTGACGAGGCTCCGCCGCAGCCGGGAAAGCCGCTCCGCTTTTGTCAATTTTTGCACCCGGTGACGACTCCAGGGCAACCTGCGGAGAACCGGAAGGCCCACTCTTCAGAGTCGGCTCAGCCGCCTCGGTTTTACTGCCGGTTTTGGCCTTGGTCGGGCTCGCCGGCCGGTAGAGGGAGGAGAACGTCACCTCTTCGGCCTGTTCGCCGCCACTTTCCTGCCCCTTCAACAAATTAAAGAGTCGCGGCGAAAATTTTTCCGGCATAAAGGTGGTCGTCAAATAGCGGTCTGAAATATCGTAAGCTTTAACTAAAAAATAGTCTCGCGCCATAAAGAGCAGAGGCAGGCCGGGACCCTCATCCTTCTCCAGCCAGGGCCGGGCCTGAGCCGTAAAAGGGCTCGCAGGAAATGCTTTAGTCAGGGTCAGCAGGGCTTTATGACCGTCATCAACATCACCTCGATTGAGATAGGCCAAACCCAGATAATAGAGCACCTTGTCATCAATAAAGCCGGGATAGGTTTTAAGCAGGTATTCAAAACGGCTGATAGCTGAGTGAAACTTACCCCGCTTATAATAATAGAAACCGATATAAAATTCACGTTTTGCAAAACGCCGCTTACAGTCATTGATCCGTTGAATAATCTTGGCTGTATAGGGCGGACTGTCGGGATAACGAGCCAGAGCCTCCTGAAAAACCTCCAGAGCCTGACGCAGGGCTTCAAGATCAAGATCAAGGGTTTTCAACGTCACATAGTAGGTCATCCCCACTTGATAAAGTGCGTAAGGCGCCTTGTCGTGGTTCTCGTTGAAATTAATAAAATCGTTATAGGCTCTAGCCGCATCTTCAAGATCTTTCAGACAATAGTCGATATCGGCTGTCCGTAAAAGGGCCAACTTCGCATATTCGGTATCGGGAAACTCATTTTGTAGCGACTGAAAAAGCTCTTTCGCCAGACTGTAACTCTTTTTCTGATAAGCCTTCTCAGCCTGCTGAAAAAGAATCTTCGGATTATCGGGGATCCTCTCACGCGAGGCGCAGGAAGCCCCAAACAGGAGAACCATCAGTAAAAGAACTGCAAAAAGCGGCTGAAAAACAAAAAAGCGCTGCCGGGCAGAGCTTTTTCCACATCCATTAAAAATCACTCGGGATATTCCTTGCTTAAATGAAATTGTTAGATTAATCTAAAACGAACCCTTAACTTTATTACAGATAGATAACTATGTCAACGCCAAAACTTATTAATCCGGATTCTGTTTTCGCCTTGGTCGCCAACCGCCAAGGTGAAATCTTTGACCATCCTGAATGGCTCATGCTCGGAGCTACGGGCCGCGACCACCGTCGGCCGGAGAGCGAAGAGCTGATCCCCTTGCCGGCAGCCAGCCGACTCTTTTTTCTTCCCGACTGCCCGACCTTGGGCTGGGATTCCAAACATCACAAAAAGCGCCCCATCAACCGCCTTGAGGGGGTTGGCAATTCCGGTTTTCAGGGGGTCGCGGCTTTTCTCCCTCCGGCCTACAGCCGTTTCCTGCTCCCTGCCGTCTCTTACCAAAACAAAGAGTACACCCTGCCGCTGTGGGCCTACACTGCCGTCGGCTGGTCGGATGAAGTCGGCTACGTCACGACCGCTTGTCGGGTTGATGAAAACCTGCAATGGGAAGCGGAAAATTTTGACGACCGCGAAGTTGTTGCCGGTGTCGACCGGAAACTGGCTCGCTACCCGAAAAACCGACTGATCGACCATATAAGCCGTTGCGCTATCGATTACCACTGTTTTGCGGCAAAAAACTTTTTTCTCGGACGCTGGGAGTGCCCGCTACCGGTATCGCCGACTTGCAACGCCAACTGTATCGGCTGTCTCTCTCAACAGGAAGAGGGAGAAATAAAAAAAGGCAATAGCTGTCCCGCCTCGCAGGAGCGCATCAACTTTGTCCCGACGGTCACGGAACTTCTCGAAATCGCTCTGCCTCATATCGAAATCGCCGAAAATCCGGTTTTAAGTTTCGGCCAAGGCTGCGAAGGTGACCCCATTCTTCAGGCCGACCGGATCTGCGAGTTTGCCCGAGCCGTAAGAGAGACAACCACAGGCGGCACCCTCAATGTCAACACCAACGCCAGCCTGCCCAAAAAAGTCACCGCCATGGCTAACGCCGGCATGGATGCAATCAGGGTCAGCCTCAATTCGGCCCGGCCTGAAACCTATCTGCCCTACTACAGACCCAATAACTATACGTTTACCAACGTTCTCGACTCACTTCGGGCCGCCAAGGAAGGCGGCCTCCATCTGGCTCTAAATCTTCTCGTCATGCCGGGGATTAGCGATGCCGAAGCTGAGGTGACAGCTTTGCTTGAACTAATTGATAAATACCACATTGACCAGGTTCAGATGCGTAATCTCTGCATCGACCCCCGCCAATACTGCGACCTTTTTGCCGACGATTTCAGCAACCCGATCGGCATTGTTAACCTTTTAAAACGCTTGCAAGAGGAATTCCCCAACCTCCATGTCGGCTATTTCAACCGCTATCTCGGCTAGGAGAATAGAATGAAATATATCGGAGCTCATGTCAGTACCGCCGGCGGCGTCGCCAACGCCCCGCTCAGAGCCCGGGAGATCGGAGCTCAAGCTTTTGCCCTTTTCACCAAAAACCAGCGCCAGTGGCACGCCAAAGCGCTCAGCGAAAAAGAGATTGCCGCCTTTAAAAAGAATCTTGACGACTGCGGTTTCAAACCGGAGCACATTCTGCCGCACGACAGCTATCTTATCAACCTGGCCCACCCCGAAACCGACAAACGGCAAAAGTCACTTGAAGCTTTCATTGATGAACTTCAACGCTGTGAGCAGCTCGGCCTGAGCAAGCTCAACTTTCATCCCGGCAGCACCTTAAAAAAGATCAGTGACGAAGAGGGGCTGACCCTGGTCGCCCAAGCGCTCAATACAGCCCTGACAAAAACCACCAGCGTAACTGCAGTTATCGAGAACACGGCCGGCCAAGGCAGCAATCTCGGCCACCGTTTTGAACATCTTAAAGCCATTATCGATCAGGTTGACGATAAAACCCGGGTCGGCGTCTGCCTCGACACCTGCCACACGTTCGCCGCCGGCTACGATCTCAGAACTCCCGAAACCTACGAGCAGACAATGCAGGAGTTCGATCGTATCGTCGGTTTCTCCTACCTTAAAGGAATGCACCTCAACGATGCCAAAAGTACATTCGCCAGCCGCGTCGACCGCCACCACAGCATCGGCCAGGGCAATCTCGGCCTCGAACCCTTCCGGCTGCTGATGCAGGATCCCCGTCTCGACAATATTCCTCTGATCCTGGAAACCATCGATGATAAGCTCTGGGCTGAGGAGATCGCCTTACTCTACTCTTTAGTGAAATCTTAAAAAAAGAGAAGGAGGGGATGAAGCAAACTGTGCACCATTCTAAGACTGAATTTATCAACTCATTCAATTCAACTATTTGAAATGGCTTGGCAATAGAAGCCTTGCTCAATTGCGGCATAGTAGCCCGCAAACTGAAACTGATGGAACCAGGTGAGCTGGAGGGTAACTGCACGTTCAGCTGCGTATGCCGGTGCAGTTAATAAAATCAACAAAGTACAAAGCAGGCCAGTATTTTTTCATGGAAAGATCCTCTGTTTATTTGGCGGGCATACAGACTATAACTGTATAGACATCTTTCGAGGCAACCTTCTCTCCTTTGACTCTATCATTAGCAAATTAAAATTTCAACCCAGAAAAGTTGAGGGGTATAAGTGCGCAAAGCAATCATTTTTTCTGGTAAAATTGGTTTCCGTATGTTACTTTAATGTAAAAATATCCCCCTATTTTTAACCATCTTTATTTTTGACAACAACAGATGCCTGACTCACTCAAATACCAACTAAAATTCTTCAACCTTTTCATTCAGAAAAAAAACTTCTGGATCATCGTGGCTACGGACATAGCCCTCATCATCGCCGCCCACTACTGTGCCTACCTGACTCGTTTTCCGGGCGGATTCGCGGTCACCACTTTCAACTACCCGTTCGCGACCACGCTGCCCCTGTTAATTGCCGTCAAAATCCCCATCCTCTATGCCTTCGGGCTCTATCGCGGAATGTGGCGCTACACCAGTCTTAACGACCTGTTTAATGTCTTTAAGGCGACCTCTATCTCATTTTTCGTCATCGTTGCCATCATCCTCTTTGCCAACCGCTTCGATGGCTACCCCCGTTCCATTTTCTTTTTGGATGCAATTTTCACCTTTCTTTTGATCAGTGGTCACCGCGTCGCCATCCGCTTTTTCTATCAAAAAATCGAAGGCTCACGCACACTGGTCGCAAGCCGCCACCATGAAGGGAAAAAACGCCTCCTTCTTATTGGTGCCGGTGATGCCGCCGAACAGATTATCCGTGAAGTCCAAAGCAATCCGGCTCTACCTTTTACAATTGTCGGCCTCGTCGATGACAACCCCGCAAAGATCGGCCTGAAGATCCACAACATCCCGGTTCTCGGTCTGATTGATGATCTTGATGAGCACTGTGCCCGAGTCCATGCCGAAGAGCTCCTCATTGCTATCGCCGCCCTTACCGGCGCGCAAATGAAACGCCTCAATGAACTCTGTCGACTGACCCGCATCAATTATAAGGTTCTGCCCGGACTGGGTGAACTTATCAACGGCCGCGCTACCATTAAAGCAATTCGCGACATCTCCTACAAGGATCTTCTCAGTCGTAAAGAGATCTACCTCGACCAAGATGAAATCGGCAATTTTTTAACCGGCAAAACTATTCTCATCACCGGTGCCGGCGGCTCCATCGGCTCAGAACTATGTCGCCAGATCATTCGCTACCAACCCGCCCAACTCCTTCTCTTTGACGCCGGGGAAGAAAACCTTTACCGCATTCAAATGGAGCTCGAACACGAACTCCATTTCACCAACTGCCGCCCGATCCTCGGCAAGATCCAAAATTTCAACCTCCTCAACACAATTATCGAACGTCACAAACCAGCAATTATCTTCCATGCCGCAGCCTACAAGCATGTCCCCCTCATCGAACTCAATCCCTGGGAAGCGATCTTTAATAATATCAAAGGCTCCCAGTGCCTGGTCGAAGCCGCCATCATCCATAATGTAGAACGCTTCGTTCTGGTCTCCAGCGACAAAGCCGTGCGCCCGACCAATGTCATGGGAGCTTCCAAACGCCTCTCGGAAATGATCATGTTAGCCTGCACTAAAGAGAAATGGGACGGCACCTTGACTCGTGCCGTCCCTTCTCAAAAAACTCACAACACCATCTTTCAGGCGGTTCGCTTCGGCAATGTTTTAGGCTCCTCCGGCTCGGTTATCCCCCTCTTTAAACGCCAGATCGAACTTGGCGGCCCGGTCACCATTACCGACCCCGAAATCACCCGCTATTTCATGTCGATCGAAGAAGCCGCCCGGCTCATCATCCAGGCCGGAGCCATGGGCCAAGGCGGAGAGATCTTCATCCTTAAAATGGGAGAACCTATTAAAATCGACAAAATGGCCCGTGACCTTATCCGCCTCGCCGGGCGCGAACCCGACACCGAAATCGCAATCAAATACATCGGCCTGCGCCCCGGCGAAAAACTCTACGAAGAACTCATCACCGAAGGCGAAGGCATCGTCCCCACCCCCCACAAAAAAATTATGGTCTTACGCGGCAATGGAAAAACCTATACAGAGATCAATAACCACATCCTCAAGCTCAAAGAAAAAGCCAAAGATTTTGACGGAGAGGGGATTAAGAAACTTCTGCAACAACTGATTCCCGAATATCAACCGGAAAAATCAGTAAGCCGTCATCCGTAACCCGAGCCCTTGTCCCTACTTTTGACCTTGACCAATATTTGCCATCCTGTGGTCTACGGTAAAACAATTAAAAAATAGAGGATAATCAAAAAATGAGCCTTGCAATCACTCTGAAAAACATCCAGACCAAAAACCTAAAGATAGCCGTCATTGGTCTCGGCTACGTCGGCCTGCCTCTGGCTGTCGAATTTGGCAAACATTTCCCCACCACAGGCTTTGACATAAACCAAACCCGCTTACAACAACTCCAATCCGGCCAAGACATCACTTTGGAAGCAACCACAAGTGAGCTCAAAAGTGCCACTAAACTTACATACACTGCCAACTATCAGGATCTCAACGCTACCGATGTCTATATTGTCACAGTTCCTACCCCCATAGACAAAAACAATCAACCCGACTTAACCCCCCTGCTCAATGCCAGCCGGAGCATCGCTAAAACGCTCAAACCGGGAAACATTGTCATCTATGAGTCAACTGTTTATCCCGGTGCCACCGAAGATGAGTGTGTCCCGATCTTAGAAGAGATCTCCGGTCTTCACTTTAACCAAGATTTTTTCTGCGGCTACAGCCCCGAACGTGTCAATCCCGGCGACAAACAACACCGCGTCACGACGATCAAAAAAGTGACCTCCGGCTCAACTCCTGAGATTGCCGATTTGGTTGACGCCCTCTACAAAACAATTATCACCGCCGGCACCCACAAAGCTTCCAGTATCAAAGTTGCAGAAGCCGCCAAAGTTATCGAAAACACCCAGCGCGATGTCAACATAGCCCTCATCAACGAACTCGCACTGATCTTCAACAAAATGGGGATCGACACCGAAGCTATTTTAGAAGCCGCCGGAACTAAGTGGAATTTTCTCCCTTTTCGACCCGGTCTGGTCGGCGGACACTGCATCGGCGTTGACCCCTACTATCTGACTCACAAGGCCCAGGAGATCGGGTACCATCCCGAGATCATCCTTGCCGGACGCCGGCTCAACGACGGCATGGGCGCTTATGTTGTATCTCAGCTTCTCAAAACCATGATGAAACGAGGTATTCAAACCGGGGGGGCAAGGGTATTGGTCATGGGACTGACTTTCAAAGAAAACTGCCCCGACCTGCGTAACACCCGGGTCGTCGACATAATCAGCGAATTAAAGGAGTACAGTGTCACCGTCGATGTCTACGACCCTTGGGTCGACACCGCCGAAGCCCAACGCGAATACGACATCACGCCGGTCGCTGCCCCAAAACAAAACACCTACGATGGCATCATTATCGCTGTCGCCCATCAGCAGTTTACCGATATGGGTGCCCGGAACCTCCGGGCTTTAGGGAAATCCGAACATATCCTTTATGATCTGAAATATATACTGACACCCGAAGAAGCGGATCTGCGGTTGTAAAAAGAGTGCTAAAGCATAAAGTAAACACCAACAACCTACAAACTTGAACCCGGTGAAACCATGCAGACAAACGATCTCACCCTACGTCGAGCCACTAATATCCACTGGCAATCAATCACTATCGACAAACAGAGCCGTTCCACCCTCAAAGACCAAAAACCCTGTGTCCTCTGGTTCACCGGTCTCTCCGGCTCCGGGAAATCGACCATTGCCAACCTGGTTGAGAAAAAACTCCATTCATTAGGAAAACACACATATCTACTGGATGGTGATAATATCCGCCATGGACTGAATCAGGATCTCGGATTCACCGATGCTGACCGGGTCGAAAATATCCGCAGGATTGCGGAAACCGGCAAACTCTTTGTCGATGCCGGCATCATTGTTTTGACCGCATTCATTTCACCGTTTAAAAGTGAACGAAACCTGGCCCGTGACTTACTTGATGAGGGAGAATTTATAGAGATATTTGTCGACACGCCGCTTGAAATTTGTGAACAACGAGACCCCAAAGGACTCTACAAAAAAGCTCGCGCCGGTAAACTTAAGAATTTTACCGGTATCGACTCTGATTATGAGGCCCCTGAAAACCCTGAGATTGTCGTAGATGGCGGGGCCGCTAATGCCGAAGAATTGGCTGAACAAATTGTCAGAAAGCTGTTCGGATAGCCTTCTACCCCCTACAAACTCACGACCTTAGCTTCGAGCAGGCCATCGACTTTGAGCAGGTCGTCAAGAACCTCTTGGGTAATTTTATTGTCGACCGAAACAAAAGAGACCGCTTTACCACCTTTGATCCGGGAAAGATTAAAACCGGCGATATTGACCTTATGATCACCCAATACCGTCCCAACGCCGCCGACGATGCCCGGTTTATCGACATTTTTAAAATAGAGATAGGTACCCGTTGAGATCATCTCAAGACGGAACTGGTCGAGCATCAAAATCCGGCCCTGGTTGTCTGAAAAAACGGTTCCGGCAACCGTCATCTCCTCGATGTCGGTTTTGACCTTGACCACAAAAAGATCAGTCATGTTATCGTAACTACTGGTTTTCGATTCATAGACCGCCAGATTACGATCACGAGCCAGATAGGGAGCATTGATAAAAGAGACCGTTTCCGGCACACTGCGCTCCATAAACCCTTTTAGGGCAGCACTGGTGAACGGCTGAAAATTAAAAGGAGAATCAAAAACCCGTTCGCCGAAATCATCAATAAATTTGGGGCCGACCATAACCATCTCGATCCGTTCAGGACGACCATTGACAACTTGGGCCGCAAGATGCCCCATTGCTTCAGCCAGATCGAAATAGTACCGCATCTCCTGCGGCAATTGTGCCCGCATGTAAGGAATATTAACCGCATTTTCATAAGATCGATCATTTAAGGCGTTAACCACCTGTTCGGCAATAATCACGGCCACACCTTTCTGGCCTTCAGCCGTATTGGCGCCCAGATGCGGCGTCACAAAGACGTTATCGAGCTCCAGCAGGGGATGTTCTCCGAGCGGTTCCCGACTGAAAACATCAACCCCGGCTGCAAAAATTTTGCCGCTTTTCACAGCTTCATAGAGAGCGCTCTCATTAACAATCCCGCCTCGGGCACAATTGATCACAACTACGCCATCTTTCATCCGAGAGATCTCTGTAGCATCTACCATATTAGTGGTCTCATCAGTGAGCGGAGTATGAAACGTAATAACATCACTTTGTTCTAACAACTCATCCAGGGACTCACACAAACGCACCCCCTGGCCCTCGGCTTTGACCTTTTTGACATAGGGATCATAGGCGATCACCTTCATGCCGAAACCCTTGGTTCGAGCCGCAACATTACCACCAATCCGACCGAGCCCGACAATCCCCAAGGTTTTACCATAGAGTTGGATGCCCATATACTTCTTGCGGTTCCACTCCTTACTCTTCAAGGAGATGTTGGCCGCCGGGATCTTGCGGCAAGCCGCCAGCATCATGCCGATCGTAAGTTCCGTGGCCGCAATTGTATTGCCGGTCGGGGCATTCATAACAATAATTCCCTTGATACTGGCGGCTTCAATATCGACATTGTCAAGCCCGACCCCGGCCCGACCGACGATCCTTAAACGTCCCGGATTTTCAATCAGATCGGCGGTAACACTGGTACCGCTGCGCGTGATAATCGCATCATAATTGCCAATTATCTTCTTCAATTCGGAACTATCTATACCCACCTTGACATCAACAGCGATAGCACTGTCAGCCTCAAGTATTTCCACCCCTTCAGGAGCCAGATTGTCAGTAACCAGAACTTTGAAACGAGCCATGTCAAAAACCTCTATATTTGGTGCTTAGCAATGAAGTTTTACTCAATATGAGCGAACAAACACCGCAACAAAAACTTCACTCTATCTCGGGCGGGGTCATTTCTTGACTATGGCGTAACGAGATAATCGGCCAAACCGAAAAGCAACCAATAGCCATTGTCAAGATGTGACCCCATTTAAAGAGGGCGAAGCAAAGTTCGCTACATCAGCAGATATAATCAAAAGATTAACAGACCGTGAAAAAAAGGGCAAGCTTATATTTAAGAGAAGCTCATTAAAAAGCTTGACGATGAAGTAACAAACTGATAATGCGGGTGCCCTTACAATAATAACCAGTTTATCGTTTCTACTTGGAGGAGACCGTTATGAAGAAGATTTCAACCATGATTCTGGCTCTAATTTTCAGCTGTACGATGATCGGCAGCGGCCTGGCCGCCGAGACCATCAAGATCGGTTTCAATATCCCCATGACCGGTGAGATCCCCAAAGTTGGCGAATCGTCAAAATTTGCCGCCGAGATGCTCAAAGCCGACATCAACGGTCAGGGTGGTTTGCAGGTAGGCGATAAAAAATATGAACTTGAGTTCGTCTATGAAGATAACGAATCTAAAGCCGAATCCGCCGTCGCCGTCGCCCAGAAACTGATCGACCGCAACAAGGTCCTGGCTATTATCGGCCCGAACTCCAGTAAACAGGCGGTACCGGCCGGTGAAATATGTGACTTGAACGAGACCGTCATGGTCTCACCCTGGTCGACTAACCCCGATACCACACTGGATCGTCCTTTCGTCTTTCGCGCCGCCTTCCTTGATCCTTTCCAGGGCCCGGTTGCCGTCGATTTCGCTATGGAGCAGTTTAAAGCCAAAACAGCGGCCGTTCTCTATGCTTTGGCCAATGATTACAGTAAAGGCCTGGCCGAAATTTTCAAAGCCGATTTTGAAAAGAAAAACGGCAGCGGCTCGGTTGTTGGTTTTGAAAGCTATGGAGACAAGGATCAGGATTTCAGTGCTCAGCTAACCAAGATCATCGCCGCCAAACCCGATTTCATCTTCCTGCCCAACAACTACAACGAAGTTGCTTTGACCGTCAAACAGGCCCATGATTTAGGTTGGAAGGGCCCCTTTATGGGTTCGGACGCCTGGGGCTCGGCTGAGCTCATGACGCTCTGCGGCGACGACTGTATCGGCCACTTCTTCTCCACTCATTATGCCGCCGCCGGAGCCAAAGGTGCAACCAAAGAGTTTATCGACCGCTATCAGGCCAAATACGGCTATGTTCCGGATGATGTTGCGGCCCTGACTTGGGATGCCACAAGATTGGTGCTTCAAGCTATCCAGGAGAGCGGCAACCTGAGCGGCAAATTGCGCAAAGATCGTAAAGCCGTTCGCGAAGCCATGGCTAACATCAAAAGTTTTGCCGGCATCACCGGCAGTATGAAACTTGACGCCCAAGGCGACCCGATCAAATGCGCCGTGGTTGTCCGAATCAATGAAAAAGGCGAATTCGTTTTCACCAAATCCGTCTGTCCGTAGTCGGCCGTGTTTGAAACCCTTTTACAAAATTTATTAAACGCCCTCCAGTGGGGCAGTTTTTACTCCCTGATTGCTCTGGGCTATACGCTGGTCTACGGCGTTTTACGGCTGATCAATTTCGCTCATGGCGACATTGTTATGGTCGGCGCTTATATCGCCTTTTTTATCTCCAGCGCTCTGCTCGGGAAATATGGCATGCCCGCCTTTCTTCCCGGCTGGGCGGTTCTGGCTTTAACCATCCCTTTGACCATGGTCTTAACCTCTCTGGTCGGGGTCACGCTGGAACGCATCGCTTACCGGCCTTTACGGCGTAAAGGGGCCAATCGTCTCTATGTCGTAATCACGGCCCTGATGGCCGGATTAATTTTGGAGAACGGCAACCTCCTGGTACTCGGAGCCAGCCGCAAAAAGTTCCCGGAGCTGATCGACAAAGTCGTCTACAAATTCGGCTCCGTCTATGTCACCAACCTTAAGATCGGGGTTATCCTGACTTCGATCTTAAGTTTTGTCGTACTCCATTTCATTATCACCAAAACCAAGGTCGGCATGGCCATGCGAGCCATCTCGTATGACAAATTCGCGGTTCCCCTAATGGGTATTCCGATCGATACGGTGATTGTCTTTACTTTTGTTTTAGGCTCCTCAATGGCCGGGTTGGCGGGGATTCTTTTTGCCCTCTCATATCCGATATTAGATCCTTATATGGGCATGTCGATCGGCTGGAAGGCTTTTATCGCCGCCGTCGTCGGCGGCATTGGTGATATCCGCGGGGCTTTTGCCGGCGGCTTTATTCTCGGCATCATCGAGATCATGGTGGTCGCCGTCTTCCCATCATCTTACCGGGATTTGATCGCCTTCACCATACTCCTGCTGATCCTGACAATTAAACCAACCGGGCTCTTCGGTGTCCCGCAAACCACAAAAATCTAATGGCTTCGTAAAATGTCCACCTGCTTCGTTCCTCTTCAACCTTCGTCAATGCAGCGTACTATATGTACGCCTCATTCCTCAGGTTTCGAGCGCCTCGCATCTGAACATTTTACTTTGCCATTCCTATTTGTAAGCAGCTAAATGAAACGTTTTAACGTCCCGATTTTACTTGTTGTTCTCTTGTCCACCCTGATGGGGTTGGCCTGGTTTGAAGTCATCGACCTCTATATCCAGACGATCATCCTCTTTATGGGCATCAATATCATCACCTCGACGAGCCTCAACCTGGTTAACGGCAATATGGGAGAATTCTCTTGCGGCCATGCCGGTTTTATCGCGGTAGGGGCTTATGTTTCTTCAATTTTATCCGTCGCCCTCTTCACCAAGAGCAAGCTCTTTGGCGCTCCGCTGCTACCCCCGGAGATGGCGGCTTACGGTTTTCCCCTGGTTTTGATCTGCGGCGGCGTGGCGGCAGCATTTACCGGTCTGCTCGTGGCTCTCCCCTCGTTTCGCACCCGCGACGATTATCTGGCGATCATCACCATTGCCGCCAACTATATAATTATTTCGACGATTATCAATATTGACACCATCGGCGGAGCCCGCGGTTTCATGGGTATGCGACGGGTCATCTTCGCGATGGAGGAGTGTGCTGAAATCCCCTGGATGATACTCTGGGTTTTTGTCTTTATGGTACTTTCAGTCCTGATTATCCGCCGCTACATGAGTTCGACCTACGGCAAGGGGGTTGAAGCGATCCGCCAGGACGAAGTTGCGGCCGAAATCATGAGTGTTAACACCAACCGCATCAAGCTGGTTACGTTCATGATCTCTTCCGGCCTGGCGGGTATCGCCGGAGGCCTCTATGCCCATACTATCGGCTATATCAACCCGAAATCATTTGACCTTTTAAAATCGACCGAAGCCCTGGTCATGGTTTACCTGGGCGGCATGGGCTCGATCTCCGGCTCGATCATTGCGGCCATCGTCTTTACCCTGATGATTGAACTTTTGCGGCCCTTGCAGATTATCAAATGGGTGGCAATTCCTCTGCTCCTGATCATTATCATGCAGTTTCGCCCGGAAGGGATCATGGGCCATCGTGAATTGAGTGATATCTTTCCCCGTTTGAAAAAGTTCTATAAGTTTAAATAATTCTCTTTCAATAATGACTCTACTTGAAATAAAAGATTTGACCCAGCTCTTCAGCGGTATTTGTGCCGTCTCCGAGCTCAATTTAAACCTTGAGCAACGCGAGCTTGTCGGCCTGATCGGCCCTAACGGCGCCGGGAAAACCACAGTCTTCAACCTGGTCAGCGGTTTCTATCAACCAACCCATGGCCAAATCATATTTCAAGGCCGTAACCTGGCCGGGATCAAACCGCATCGGGTTTCAGCTTTAGGTATCGCTCGCACCTTTCAAAATATCCGCCTCTGGAAGGATATGTCGGTGCTTGATAATATTCTCGTAGCCCAACATTATCAGCTCGGCTATGGTCTCGGCAGCCTCTTTTTTAGATCTCCCCGCTATCTTAAGCGGGAACGAGATATTCGCCATCGAGCTCTGGAGTTACTGGAGATTTTCAAGATCGACAAGTTCGCCGGGGAAAAACCCGGCAACCTGCCCTACGGCATGCAGCGCAAAGTCGAGATCGTCCGCGCCCTCTCTTCCGGGCCCAAGCTCCTGCTGCTCGATGAACCGGCTGCCGGATTGCAGTCAACCGATGTCAGTGAACTAATAACTTTAATACAATGGATTTTTGACCAATTCGATTTGAGTATCTGGATGATTGAACATCAGATGAAAGTGGTCATGAGTTTATGTTCACGCATTAGCGTAATTGACTTCGGCCGCCTGATCGCCCGCGGCACCCCCGCAGAGATCCAACAGAACCCGGAGGTAATTAAAGCCTACCTGGGTGATGATCAACTATAATGAGTATCATGAATAATCCCCAAATTCCTTTACTTGAGGTTCGTGACCTTGAGGTTAGATATGGCAATATCTCGGCCCTGCATGGCATTAGTTTCACGGTCGAAAAGGGTGAAATCGTCACCTTGATCGGGGCTAACGGCGCCGGAAAAACTACCACTCTCCATGCCATAACCCGGCTTCCGCCCCCCGAGGCGCCGCGTCTTGTATCCGGTGATATCTTAATTAACGGGCAATCGATTATTAAAACCGAGCCCCATGATGTCGTCCGCAAACTCCATTGCGCCCTGGCCCCGGAAGGCCGCCACATTTTCGGCAACCTGACGGTTACCGAAAACCTGACCCTGGCCACCTTCTCCCGCCCCAAGGGTGATGATCTCAAAAAAGATTATGATCACGTCTTCGAGCTGTTCCCGCGCCTGGCTGAACGCCGCCATCAACGCAGCGAATCATTAAGCGGCGGCGAACAACAGATGTTGGCTGTCGGTCGCGCCCTGATGTCAGGATGTACGTTCCTGATGCTTGATGAGCCCTCAATGGGTTTGGCGCCGTTGCTCATGTATGATATGTTTCGGGCCCTGAAAAAACTCAACCAGGAGGGTATGACTATCCTTCTGATTGAACAAAATGCCAAACTGGCTCTTGATTTTGCCCATCGGGGTTATCTCCTCGAAACCGGAGAAATCATTCTTTCAGGCAACGCGACCGAACTCCTGAAAAACCCAGACATCCACAAAGCCTATCTGGGGCACTAACCTAACATCTAACGAATCCTGAAGACAGCTTTGTTGCGGCCCGAACCTTTCGCCTTATACAGCATTTCATCAGCTCGCTGGAGAAGCTCATCAAGATTTCCTATAGTTTTGTCTGCTAGCGCCACACCTTCACTGATTGTACAACGAATCAACTCCCCGCTTTCGCTCCTGACTTCCAGCTGTTCAATCTTTTCCCTAATCAATTCCAACCTTTCAACAACACACTCTTGGTCAGGATGGCAACAGACAACCGCAAACTCTTCGCCCCCGAGACGACCGAAGACCGAATCTTCATCTATGTTTTCACCAATGACCCTGGTGACCGCTTTAATAACCCGGTCACCGGTGGGATGACCGTAGGTATCGTTGATCTTCTTGAATTTATCGATATCCATCATCGCGGCATATAAGTTTTCAGAGCTTTCGCTAAATTTGCGGTTTGCCAATTCAAAAAATTTGCGCCGATTATAGATTCCGGTCATCGGATCATGAGAAGCCATAAACTCTAACTTTTCAATCATCTCCTGATGAGCCAGCTGAATCTTTACCCGAGCCAAAAGCTCTTTCGGTTTAAAGGGTTTCGTGACATAGTCAACCCCGCCCGTATCATAAGCCTTCTCTATCGCATCTTCATCGGTTTTAGCCGTTATAAAAATAATTGGAATATCTTTTGTTTTTTCGTTCTCTTTGAGTTTACGGCAAACCGTATAGCCATCCATGCCCGGCATCATGATATCAAGCAGGATCAGATCGACCTCCTCTTCAGCTACGATCTCCAGAGCCTCCTCACCCCCGGCAGCTTCAATTACATCGTAAGCATTGAGCAGGTCGACCAGAATATCAAGATTGGCGACGGTATCATCAACCGCTAAAATAGTTCTTGTTCTCACCATCATCTATCACCATCCAGAAGGGCCAACGCGGCCTTAAAATCTCTGGCCTTAAGCCGCCCTTCTAAAGCTGCCAGCAGCTCTCTTTGAGCCTGATCAATTTGATAATGTTTTAGTTCTTCAATAATTGGTGAGCACTCTCTCGTCCTTCTTCGCGAAAGTGCTATTTTAAGCGCCTCAATTTTTTCGGCATAAATCTCATCACTGATCGCTTCAGCTGACTCACTTTCAACCTCATTTTCAGCCAGCGTGTTTATCACTATTTCATCAATAACCTGCTGCAAATTATCATACAATTGCGGCAACAGGGATTCATCCGGCCTTTCTTCCAGTTCCCGGCATATTTCACTTAAACTATGAGCTCCGATATTGGCACTCAACCCTTTAAGGGTATGGATAACCCGAGCCGAGCTGTCATAATCATTAAGATCAAGTTTGACCCCTTGAAACTCTTCGATAAAGCTTTGCAAAATTCTAGTATAGAGGTTCTCATTACCTGCGAGATGACTTAACCCTTTTTGCACATCGATAAATTGAAAATTTTCAGTTTTGAAAATCGTGGATGCGACCTTAGGAGCTTCCTCTTGCCCGCTTTCATGGTGCTCTTCTCCAGCAGTTTTGCCGGCTAAATAGCGTAGGAGTACTTCATATAATTTTTCTACATCAATCGGTTTATTGAGATGCTCATTCATTCCGACAATGCGGGTTTTCTCCACATCACCGGCCATAACATTGGCTGTAAGTGCTATTATCGGTATATTTTTATCGGTCTCACGAATACGTTTCGTTGCCTCATAACCATCCATAAGCGGCATCTGCAAGTCCATCAGAATCAGATCATAGCGCTTCTCCCGACATCGATCCACGGCTTGGAGACCATCATTTGCAATATCAATGATTATACCACTCCCTTCGAGCAAACCGATGAGGATCTCCTGATTAACAGTGTTATCCTCGGTCAACAGAATGGTTTTATTGCGCAACATCGGCAACTCATCTTTCAACGTTGCCTGCTCTTGCCGGTCATTGGGATGCAGTATTGAACCGGCATCTGAAAAAACTTCAAGCAAAACATCGTGAAGAACCGACGGATTGACCGGTTTTTGCAAAAATGTTTGAATGCCGACATCTTTTGCCAGATTGACAATACTCTCCTGACGGAAAGCACTAACCATTATAACCGTCGGCGGCGGCCCGCCCGATGAAGCACAGGAGAGATTGATCAATCTAGTGGTTTCAATGCCATCAAGTCCGGGCATATGCCAATCCATGAGGATCAGATCAAAAGGTTTGTGACCGCAACTATCAAGCTTGGCAATAGCATCTTGACCGGAATCAGCGATAGTAACATCAAACTGGAAAGTGCGAAGCAGATTTTCCAGAACCTCCTGCCAGGTAGAATTATCATCAACTATCAACACCCTTTTCCCGGCAAAGGAAGAAGATTTTTTTTCAAGCTTGGCTACATATTCAAGTTCAAGCTCAAATATAAAAGTACTGCCCTCTCCCTTCTTTGATTCAACCCGGATTATGCCACCCATCAATTCGACCAGCTGTTTTGAGATGGCCAGCCCCAATCCCGTACCCCCATATTTCCTCGTGGTACTGCCATCGGCTTGGGAAAATGAACGAAAGAGCTTATCCTGCATCTCTTCACTCATGCCGATACCGGTATCCTTGACCTCAAAGCGAACTCGATTCACCCCGGCTCCAAGCACATAAATACCAATTTCCCCATGTTCTGTAAATTTCACCGCATTACCAATCAGATTCGTCAGAATCTGCGAAATACGCAAGGGGTCACCCTTATAATTTCGACCTAAATCAACTCCATAGCTGACAATTAACTCTAGGTTTTTCTCCTGCGTTTTAAAACCAACCAGACCAACAACCGTATCGATAACCTCGAAAAGATCAAAATTGATATTTTCAATTTCAAGTTTACCGGCTTCAATCTTTGAAAAATCCAGAATATCGTTAATAATTGCCAGTAAAGATTGCGATGAACTCTCAATTTTTTGCAGAAAATCTCTCTGTTTTCGATCAAGTGCGGTCTGGAGAATCAGATGGGTCATGCCCATAATCCCGTTCATCGGGGTGCGAATTTCATGCGACATATTAGCCAGAAATTCCGATTTTGACCGGGTCGCCGCCTCAGCTCTCTCTTTCTCCTCAAGCAACTCATCTTTTATCTTTTTGGACTCAGTAATATCCCTGGTAACCATGTAAAGCAGATTTTCACCTTTTATGCGTATCCTAGTCAGTGTAACCGAAGCCCAGAACTCTTCACCATCGTTTCTGAGTTGAACCTCCTCATACTTATGAGAACCTTTCTTCATGCAGATGTTCACCATCTCAGTCCCTCTGTGGATTGAGTCCTGACCATCGGGTTGAAATCGAGGTAAAAAGCGGGGTAGAATATCAAAATCATCTCGTTTATCGCACCTGAACATCTCCAATGCGGCTTGATTACAATCAACAACTTTTCCCTTTTTTATAATCGCCGCTGCATCTGCGGTGTGATAAAAGAGGGTTTCAAAAACTTCCTTCTGCTCTTCAAGATCTTTCGTCCGCTCATTTACCTTGTTATCAAGTGTACGAATATTCTCCTCAATAGTATCCAACATCCCGTCAAACGTCTGAGCCAACGTACCAATTTCATCACCAGTACTAATTTCACATCTAACGCTCAAATCTCCATTTTTCACTTGTAACGCTTTACGAGATAGAGTTTCTATTGGGTTAAACAGTTTTTTAAAGAAATAGACACTTATCAGTAGAGCCAAAGCAACAAGTACAAATGATATAAACCAAATATACTGTTTCATTTGATTTGCTACAGAATTTATCTCAGTGATATAAGCCGAACTGCAAATATACCAATCAAATTCCTGATTATAATCGATCCATGAAACTTTATCGTAAATATAACTGCCTTTATCTTTTGGCTTATCCCATTTATAATATAATACTTTAGCACCTGAACCATATGCATTGATCATGTCATCCAGAATAAAACTATTTTTCCCCGGGTTTTTCAGCTTGCTAAAATTCTTACCTTCAATATTGGAATTGGGATGGATTATCATATTTCCTTTAGAATCAAAGATATAGATATAACCGGTTTCCCCAATTTTTGTTGTGGTCAGCAAACTGCGTAAACTTTTAATCAATTCGGTCTTTTTTCTTTTCACCTCATGTTCGATACTATCGAGATAGATTCCGGTACCGATTACCCACTGCCACTCTTTGATAAGTTTTGAATAACTCAGTTTTTCATATAATTGGTCTTCACTCTTTAGTTTGCGCCAGGAGTAGCTGTGAAAACCATGCCCAAACTCTCTGGCAACCTGAACCATTGGCGGGACAATCAATATCCCATTAGGATCTTTAACATTTGACATATCCTTACCCTGCAAGGATGGATGTCCAATCAGCACTGAGTCGTAATCACTAATAAAAAAATATTCGTTATCCCCGTAGCGCAGGTTTGCAATATAGTCCAAAGCTTCTTTCTGTTTTTGCCTTTGTACTTCTTGAAGATAAAAACCGGTGCCGATAATCCAATCGTATTGGGGAAAATAGAAGACATAGGTCAGTTTCTCTTCGCTTTGATTGGATGTTGGATTGGGCCATTTATATGTACAAAAACCTTCGTTTCGAGCCCGAGCTATCTCTGCAAACTCCCTGATGAAGTATTTACCGTCACTATCTTTCAAATCAACCAGATCCCGTCCTTCAAGAGTGGGTTTTATGGGATGGAGTACGGAACTGGTGTTTTGATTTATAAAAAAATATCCCGCACCGTTGTCATATCTATATAATCTGACAAACTCTTTTATAATCTTCTTAATCTCTTCTGGAGAAAAATGCTTTTGACTCTGATCATAATAGCGCAACAAGTTGTCTCTGAAGGCATTTACTTTATTTAGAATATGCTCTTTGACCGCCTCAGGTTGTGAGGAGTTATAGAGCTCTTCAACAAGTTTGAACGCAACCTCGGTAATATTTCCTAACTCCTCTTTGTGCATCGCAATCGAATTCTGCTCATAACTCTTAAGTTCACGGGCCGCTGTCTCGACCACCGTCGTTACCTCCTGCAAATGGGCTTTCCCGGTCTTCTCTTCAAGGTAGATTACTCGCTCTTCAATCCTCGGAGAAACAAAGAAAATAATCGCCCCGGTATAGACAGCAATAATCAGTATGGTTACGGCTAAAACTTTAAAATAGATTTTTGAAAGCATGCTAGTATTTCCTAATCCGGCAAAGCCGGATGCAAACAGTGGATTTTTATAGATCTCTTACCAACTATAACAGTGTTTATGTTTTCTCGTCAAGTCTGAGAAACAAAAAAAGGGGCATGGAATAATTCCATGCCCCTTTTTGAAGCTGAAGTCGTATATCTACTACATAATCATTTTTGCCGATTCCCGAGCCAGATTCCAGATGTATGACGGAAACATACCCATCTGCAAAACTCCGAAAGCGGCCAGAGAAAGTGCCAAAATCATAGTTCCGGCAGGGGCAATAATACTGATTTCGCGCTCCGGCTCCTGAAAATACATCCGCACAATAACTCCGAGGTAGTAATAGAGCGAGATCACACTGTTGATCACACCAAAAACCGCCAACCAGATGTACCCGGATTTAATTGCTTCGGAGAAGATAAAAAATTTACCCATGAAACCGGCCGCCGGCGGGATGCCGGCCATTGAGAACATAAAGATAGTCATCATCAGACCAAGTAACGGGTACTTAAATCCGACTCCGGCAAAATCACTAAGTTCACTATACTCCTCACCTTTTTTACCCATTGCTGAAATAACCGCAAAGGCTCCGATATTGGCAAAGGCATAAGCAAGCAGATAAAAAAGAACGCCTGAACGAGCCAAATCGGTACCCACGACAAAAGCGATCAGAATGTATCCGGCATGAGCAATACTGGAATAGGCCAGCATTCTTTTGATATTAGTCTGGGCAATGGCAACCAGGTTACCGATGGTCATAGTCAAGAGCGCGGCAACCCACATAATGGTTGTCCAATCAGCCTGCAAAGGGGCAAATCCGACAAAGAAAACCCTGATCAAAGCCGCAAAAGCCGCCGCTTTAACCCCGGTAGCCATAAAACCGGTGACCACCGTCGGGGCTCCCTCGTAAACATCCGGAGTCCACATATGGAAGGGAAACATCGCGATTTTAAAACCAAATCCAACCGTCATCAAAGCAATCCCGCCCATAACCATGGGGTGGTGCAAGATCTCGGGATGAGCTGTAAAGAAAGTTCCAAGCTTAACTATATCGAGCGTGCCGGTGGCCCCATAAACCAAAGCAAAACCGAAAAGGAGAAATCCTGAGGCAAAAGCCCCCAGCAAGAAGTATTTAAGGGCTGACTCAATCGATTTAAGGTCATCACGCTTGAAGCCGGCAAGCACATAGATCGAAATCGACATGGTTTCAAGGGCGACAAAGATCATAATCAGATTACCGGCATTGCCCATAAAGGACATTCCGAAAGCGGCAAAAAGAAGCAGACAATAATATTCACCCGCCTTGATCTCCGGGCAAATGCGTTCGTAATTCATTGAAGCAAGAATCGTCAAGAAGGCAACACAACAGACTATTAAGGTTATAAAGAAACCAAAACCATCGGCCATTAACATGCCCGCATAAGCTGATTCAAAACTTCCACGGGTCAATAAGAGAGAGAGCAGAGCTGCAAACACCCCAACCAGTGACAGCGTCCCCAGGGAGGTCTTACCCTCTTTTCCGGCAAAGACATCGACTAAAAGTACGGTCAATGCCGTCAAAGCCAGTAACAGCTGCGGCAGAATCGCCTTCAGGTTGAGTGCCGGGACAACAAATTCCAGCATTTCCATCACTCTCCTCCAAAATTATGTAAAAATGTAATAAACAAAATCTAATTCTTCAAAAGTCTTACTGAGATTATTAATCGGCCAACGTTATCTGTAAATTATTCTCTTCAAGAACGGCTGCCAGTTTGGCTCCGCCCTCTTCCAGACCCTGCTCATACATAGCGACTTGCTGCTTATAGGTCTTTAAAAAGTGATCGCAGGAGGCATCCATTTTACGCAGGAAGTAGCCCGGGAAAAAGCCCATCACAAAAACCAGGATGGCAAGCGGCAACAGGGTAACGATCTCGCGAGCATTGAGATCTTTGAGAACCTTATTTTCTTCATTATCAAGAGGCTGAAACATCACCCGCTGATACATCCAAAGCATGTAGAGAGCACCCAGGATAGCCCCTGAGGTGGCAAATACAGCGAGTACCGGATAGGCCCTGAAAGCGCCGACCAGAATCATGAATTCACCGACAAAACCGTTAGTTCCGGGAACCGCGACCGACGAAAGTGTAGCAATCATAAAAAAGGTTGCATAGATCGGCATAACTTTAGCGATGCCGCCAAAATCTTTGATCATACGGGTATGACGGCGCTCATAGAGCATACCGACAATAAGAAAGAGAGCCCCGGTGCTGATCCCGTGATTGAGCATCTGGTAGAGACCACCTTGAACCCCTTGCATATTAAAAGCAAAGATGCCAAGCATAACGTATCCCAAGTGACTGACACTGGAGTAGGCAACAAGTTTTTTCATGTCGGGCTGAATCAATGCAACCAGAGCACCATAGATTATACCAATGACGGCAAGAACCGCGATCACCGGCGTAAACTGATGACTGGCATAGGGAAACAGAGGTATAGCGAAGCGCATGAAACCATAAGTTCCCATTTTCAAGAGAACGCCAGCCAAAATCACACTACCAGCCGTCGGAGCCTGAACGTGTGCATCCGGCAACCAGGTGTGCAACGGGAACATCGGGACTTTGATCGCAAAAGAGACAAAAAAAGCGAGGCAGAGCCAGAACTGAGTTGATACCGGGATATTAAGTTTATAAAGTTCGAGCAGATCGAAAGTATAGACACCGGTTGTTTTGTGATTCAAATAGTAGAGAAAGAAGATTGCAAGGAGCATGAAAACCGAGCCGGCTGCTGTATAAAGAAAGAATTTAACGGCCGCATAAATTTTGTTATCTCCACCCCAAACCCCGATCAGGAAATACATCGGAATCAACATCAACTCCCAGAAGATGTAGAAGAGGATAAGGTCAAGGGAGACCAAAGCTCCGAGCATTGCGGTTTCGAGCAGCAAGAGACAGATCATGAACTCTTTGACACGTTTCTGGATGTACGTCCAGGAGCAGAGCACACAAAGCGGCGTCAGGAAAGTGGTCAGAATAATAATCCAGATACTGATGCCGTCAAGTCCGACAAAATAGCTTATACCGGCACTTTTAATCCATGTGTAGCGTTCAACAAACTGCATTGCAGCAGTGCCGTTCTGAAAGCTGAAAAGCAGGGGCAACGAGATAAAGAACTCGATCATGGCAAAAACCATGGCGGTGCCACGAATGGTATCCTTCGCGTCTTTATCGATAAACATCAGGATTAAAACCCCGAAGATCGGAAAGAAGGTCACAAGGCTGATAATCGGAAAACCTAACTCATTCATCTATCGCACTCCCTGCTGTTGGTATAATACTTGGGAATTATATCTATTTTTCAATAAAATAAGGTGTAACTAAATCAAACTAGCCCAGCTGTGCTGGATAGGCCACTAAAGCGCTTTCGCAAAATAATATGCGAGCAAGACCACGGTACCAAAGACTACCGAGATGGCATAACTTTGAACATATCCGGACTGCATGTAGCGTACTGTAGCACTACCCCAGCCGACAATGCGGGCGACGCCATTGACAATGCCGTCGATAACGCCGACATCTACCCCTTTCCAGAGAAAATAGCTGAATCCGCGCAAAGGTGAAATAATAACCAGGTCGTAGAGCTCATCAATGTACCATTTGTTAAGCAGCAGACGGTGTAAGAAAGCGTATTTTTCGGCCAAAGCAACCGGAATATCGCGTTTTTTGATATACATAATGTAAGCTATGAAGATACCAAAACCGGCAATGGCCACCGATACCGCCATCAGCAAATACTCAACCCACAAGGGCGGGTGATGAGCGCCGTGATGTCCTGCAGCCTCAACTGCATGACCAGCGGCAGCATGAACTGCATGTCCGGCGGCGTGGGCAGCCTGATGTGCGCCATGAGCTACCGCAGTTGTCGCATCTTGTAATAATTTACCATCACCCAGCCCGATTACCGGCTCAAGGAAATGATGAAACATATTACTGCCGCCTAAAGCATGCGGAACCCCAAGGTAACCACCGACAGCGGCTAGAAAAGCAAGAACACAGAGCGGTACGAGCATGGTTTTCGGTGAATCATGGATATATTCAGCCGCATCCCCGGCCCGACACTCGTTAAAAAAGGTCATAAAGAGCAGACGGAACATATAGAATGCAGTCATCCCGGCAGCAATTACGCCAATCAACCAAAGTAGCCAGTGGCCTTGAGGACTACTATAGGCTTTCCAGAGAATCTCATCTTTACTGAAAAAGCCTGAGAAGCCCGGAATCCCGGCGATAGCGATGGTTCCAACCAGAAATGTCCAAAAAGTAACCGGGGTTTTATCTTTTAAGCCACCCATATTCCGCATATCCTGCGCATCATCATGGGAGTGAATCTTGTGATAGGCATGATGCATCGAATGGATAACCGCACCAGCGCCCAAAAACATCAAGGCTTTAAAAAATGCATGGGTCAGGACATGAAACATTCCAGCGGTATAAGCGCCGACGCCCAATCCTAAGAACATGTAACCCAGCTGACTAACCGTGGAATAGGCCAAAACCTTTTTAATATCATTTTGGACAAGGCCGATTGAAGCCGCAAAAAGGGCGGTCAATGCGCCAACCGTGGCGACCACACCAAGGGCAAATGGGGACATCGAAAAGAGAACATTAGAGCGAGCGATCATATAGACGCCCGATGTAACCATGGTTGCTGCATGGATCAGGGCACTAACCGGAGTCGGGCCGGCCATCGCATCCGGGAGCCAGACATAGAGAGGAATCTGGGCCGATTTGGCGGTACAACCGATAAAGAAGAGGAGGCAGATAGCAGTTGCCTGATTTGTCGAAAGATAGTGAACATTGCTGAAGACTTCGTTAAATTGCAGGCTCCAGACCCCATGCTCGCCGAGACCGGTAAAGAGTAAAAACATACCAATGAGAAAGGCAAAGTCACCAACCCGGTTGGTAATGAAAGCTTTTTTACCGGCAATTGCGTTGGCTTCATCATCAAACCAGAATCCAATCAAGAGATAGGAACAGAGCCCCACACCCTCCCAGCCCAAGAACATCAAGAGATAGTTATTAGCCAGAATCAGGTTGATCATGGAGAACATGAAAAGGTTCAAGTAGACAAAGAAGCGGTAGTAACGGCCGGGATCACCATCCATATAACCTATTGAATAAACATGGATGAGAAATCCGATCCCGATAACAAACATCGCCATCATCATTGATAACGGATCAATCAGGTAAGCAATATTAGTCTGGAGCACGCCGCTGTTAATCCAGGGAA
Source organism: Pseudomonadota bacterium (assembly GCA_034659215.1). Lineage (GTDB taxonomy): Bacteria > Desulfobacterota > Anaeroferrophillalia > Anaeroferrophillales > Tharpellaceae > Tharpella. The sequence goes on from JAYEGS010000373.1 coordinate 29,346, forward strand.
AACAGGTTACCTGAATAATGCGCTCGGCCGGGGGTAAACCCTGGAGCTGGAAAAATATAATACAAGTGACAATAAAGGAGAGGGCAATCATACCACAAGCAATCCAATGAATCAGACTCTTGTTAACCGCCTCAATACGACGTCCGAGCAGACCGTTAATCAGGACTCCGATGGCCGGGAAAAGCGGTACCAGCCAGATATAATCGA
>JAYEGS010000374.1:0-7942 GCA_034659215.1 Pseudomonadota bacterium
AGTGGGTTGGACGGACTTTGATGGCATCGACAATTTTGGGAAGATCGACGCCGTTACGTTCGGCGAAGAGGCTCCATTCGTGAAGGAAGGCTAAAGTCGTGGCGCGATAGGAGTTTTCGACGATTTTGCAGGTTTCGCTCTCGATTGGTCGATCCATGACGGTTAAGGGGAATTTTTCGACATTTAAAACGGCGGAGAGAAATTTTACGACGCGGTCGCGGGCAGTTTTATTGATACCGCTGCATACGCGCCAGAAATCACGGATTGAGGCGACATATTCGCGCCCCGGCATGACCCTTTCGTAGGAGTGTGAAAGGAGGGGTTCGTGGTCTTGGAGGCCGCGTTCGGCAAAGGCCCGTTTGAAAATCGGGTAAGCGACAAATTCGGTGGTGCCGGGCGGCACTGTGGTTTCAATGAGAACCAGGCAGTCGGGATTAATTCGGGCTCCGATAATCCCTAAACTCTCTTCCAGGGCGGCGATATCGGCCCGGCCTTTACGAACATCGCCTAGGCACTCTTTAAGATAGTCGCACTGGACATCAACGACGACGACATCGGCTAAGGCCAGGGCGTCGTAGGAAAAGGTTGCGGTCAGGGTTTTCTTGTCGCAAACGCAGCGTTCAATCATCGGAGCGACTTCAGCATCTTCGGCTTCTACCGGGGCGATGCCGCGATTGAGATAGTGAATCTTCCAGAAAGAGCGAACTGAAGGACGCTGCATGCCGATAACAAATTTGCCCGGTTTTCCGGTTTCAGGATCTAGAGAGTCGGCGACGACACCGGCCATGACGGCACCAACGAAACCAACACCCATAACGACAACAATTTCGTGACCAAGTTTTTTATGTTCAGCGACCAGGGCTGAGAGGCGGTCGTTTTCGTTTTTATAGTCGGCCTCGGTAGGGAGGGTGAATTCTTCGCCGGAAGGGCTTAGAGATGCGGTTTGGGTGGTCATGAGTTTTCCTTTTCAATGGTCATAGACACGCGCAGCAAGACACAGACATTTGGTGTGTACGTAGATTGTGACTAGCGAAAATACAGAGAAGGGTTTATATATCTTTTGCGAAGCAATTACAATCAGTAAAAAGTATGAAAAAAGGATGATTTTTTGTTTTTTTGGTAAAGACAACACCTTCGGGTTCAAAACATGGGTACGGTATCAAACAAATCACCCATGATTTTTATTTTACCGGCAATATCAGAATGTGGCGTACGTTTAAACTGTGAATGGATTTTTTTATCTTCTATTTGCTGTCGGGCATGGCGAAGCTCGATTAAAGATTTTCGCCTCAATGTAAATTGTAATAATATCTACATGAAATAATGGTAAGAAAATTATCATCAACTGCATAGACTAAACGATTTGTTTCATCGATTCGTCGAGACCAGAACCCCGATAAATTTTCTCGCAAAGGTTCAGGTTTGCCAACCCCGGCAAAAGGTTGCCTTTTGGCATCTTCAAGCAACTTATTAATTCGCTTTAGTGTTTTCCTGTCTTGCGATTGCCAATAAAGATACCCCTGCCATGCTTCATCAGTCCATGCTATGTTCCTACTCATCTATTATTTCCTTCTCATGAACATTTCCGTTTCTAAATTGTTCAATCGATTTCGTCAGATGGGCAACGTTAGCAGGCGACCGAAGCAGATGAAAGGTCTCCATATAGCTGTTAAAAGTATCCAGAGACATAACAACTGCGTCTTCCGAATCTCGCCGAGTGATAACCGTGTAATCAACATCATCAACGACTTGATCCAAAACGTATTTTAAATTATTTCTGGCTTCGCTAAAATTGACAACTCTCATGCGCACTTCTCCTTATTTGCACTGTTTGTCAAGAGTATAGCACACACATCATTAGTTGTACAATAATTTGTGCAAGTTGCGGAAGACAGCATATTCACAGCTGTTCGTTCCGCCGCTATTAAAGGACCCGCGGTATTAAAAAAACGTGGCATATGAACAGACATCTGCATTCTGCTTACCCTCTGAAACCGGTTCTCCCCCCCCTCTTCAATATGATCACTACGAAAGTACTCCCTTCGCAACTCATCCAAACCAGGAAAAACACAACTCATAACTAAATTTAACTCCCGATCACCAAAAAAAATTATTTTGAGAAAGATTGTGTAGTCGCTATTTTTCCGCGACCTCTTCTTTCAGCGGTTAATTTTCATTGGCTAATCGAATCAACCTTGTTGATCAAAACTTTTTGGGCAACAGCTGAGAAAAACTCCCGTGACCAAACCATTATTGATGAAAGATCAACCAGGAAACGTTCTACATCTGACTTGGCAAGATCAACGTTTAATCCCGAAATCTTATCCGCTAAAAGTTTTCGAAACATTGCTTCATCAAGAGTAGCAGCAAATGAAAGATGCCCGCTCAAAAAATTTACCGCGCCAGAGACCACACAGCGCAATTTCCTGCAGGATCTCACGCATAGCGGAGATTTACAATCAGCAAAAAGTATGAAAAAAGTATGCGTTTTCAGGTTTTAGATATGGGCAAAGAGGTTAGGTAAATATCAGAAAACATTTACCAGATATAGCAGAGCAACCCCTGCAAGCATAGAAGTAAGGCCGAAAAGGCGCAAAAATTTTTCCGGTTGCTCCTTGATCATCTCCAGGGTCTTCTTGATTGAGCCGGGAGCCAGAAAATAGGGCATCCCCTCAAGAATAAGCGCGAGCCCCAAGGCTGTAAGAAAATACTTCATTCAACTCCTCGTTGCAAATAATGCTTCGCAGTAAATTCAGGATACACAATCCCGATTTCCTGTGGAGAATCGGGTTATGTCCCCATAATTTACTGCGCCTCCAGCGTTTCAAGCTTACTCTTGAGCTCCGCTTTGAGAGTCGGATCTTGCTCCCAAACTATAAGATCTTTATAGAGCTTTATGTGTTTACGACTAAAACCTTGAGCCTCGTAAATCGTCACCAGGCGCAGGGCGGCAAGATAACGGAACTCCTTACTGTCACTTTCATAAAGAGCTTGATAACGAAGCAAAGCTTCGGCTAGATCTTCACAACGGTAATAAACTTCAGCGAGCAAAAATTCAACCCGATCAGCAATTTCTCCTTGAAGATCAAGTTTTTCAAGCCAGAGCAGTGATGGTTGCGCCTTGGCATATGAGCGCGCCCTGAAAAAATGATCGGCGACCAGCAAAACCAGCTCAGGAGATCCTCTTAAAAGTTTTTCATTTTCACGTCTATCCAGAGAAAAATGGGCGACAACCTCAGCGCTGATCCAGTCATCAAGTTTTTGCCTTTCGTCTATTCTGGTGGCCAGACCATGCAGTGTAGCAAGTAATTTAACCCGGGTCAGCGGATCACTATAATGAGCATAGAGTAAACGATAAAAAGCAACCGCATCGTCAAAGCGCTCAAGTTTCTGCAAGCAGTTACCAGCCATCATATCGAGAAAAGAGCGCCGCTGACCGGGAACTCCTTTTTTATCATAGGGTGGCAGCCGGGTCGGCACCCATTTTACAATTTCACGACACTTGCCGAGTTTGTTCAAAGAGCTCAGATAAGGAAAATAAAAACGATCCTCCTGCCAGAAATTTTTATCCTCTTTCAGCAGCCGGCGACCGACAGTAACCGTGCCCGCAAAATCCTTTTGCTGATAATTGAGCAGCAATAACGACTGAAGATGATTAAGCCGTGCAGGTGAAGCCTGAGGCTGGAGAGAGATTATCGCTTCAAGCCAGATTTTAAGGGCCGTGCTATCTTCTTTCTTGCGATCAATCTCAATCAGCAATCCATACAGAGCAATTTTATCATCCTTAGAGATATCAAAATGCACCACCTGAACCAGTTCTTCCCGGATATCCGCCAGACGATCACGGGCATGTAAGAGGTCGGCCACCAGCCGTAAAGCCGCGCTCAGCTGGCTTAAGTTAAGCTCTTTTTCAGGAATCCGGAGCCAGTTTTGAAGAATATTTTTAAGCTTTCTCACCTTTTTACAATGCCAGGCAGACTCAATCGTAATGGCATAGAGATCCTGGAGTTCTCTATGCGAAAGCTGGAAACTCTTAGCTTCAGCGACAATTACTTGAAGCAGGGGTAAAGCCGCCTTGAAAGCCTTAAGCTGATAGCGAGAGAGAGCCGCAATCCAATAAATTGTTTGACGATCAACCTGAGGAGCCGGCGCTTTTGCCGATGGCAAGGCTGTCAACAACGGGGTTACCACCCGATTGGCGGCAGCATAATTTTTCTCGGCAAAAAAGAGACGGGCCAATTCAAAGCGGGCAACCAGTGCCGAGCCGCTTTGCGGATGCTCATTAATCAGTTTGCTGTAAAAATCCTGAGCTCCTTGCTCCTCTCCGGCGAGCAAAAAACAGTTCCCCAAACGAAGCTTAAGAGCGGCCGGATCAACCCCGAATTTGATTATTTTTGCAGGCTTTTCAAGCTCAGCAAAAATATCGGCCGCCCGCCGGCAGTCACCTGACTCCAAAGAGCACAAGATAAGAACCAAACGAACCCGCTCCAACATTTTTGATTTCGGATAGCGCAGCCGAAACTGCTCAAGCTCTTGCCCGGCAAAATCGTAGAGTCCATCCTCGAAAGCACCAAAGGCGACTTTGGCATCATCATATTCATCAGCTGATGCAGGTAAAGCCACTAAAGTGCCGCAAGAGAGCAGTAAAGAAAAGAGAAATATGAACAACTTACAACGCAAGAAACACCCCTCTGCTGAGACAGGTCGAACAAAAAACCGCAACAATAATTTCAATCTATCTCGGGCGGGGTCAATTCTTGACCCCATTCAAGAGGGCAACAGCAAAATTCGCGGTGCTCTCAGATTCAATTAAGGATTTTCTACAACGACACCAGATTTTGGTCAAGGGGAATCTTTAAACAATCCCATCTCTCTTCTTGACATAAAAGCTCGGCATGAACTACTAAGGTTGCATGTCAACACTCATAGTCATTGGCTGCGGCGGTTTTTTGGGCGCTATCAGCCGCTATATGGTCTCCGAATTAGTCTTCATTATTTTTGGCACAGGCATGCCCTATGGCACGCTGATGGTCAACGTTGTCGGCTCTTTCTTGTTGGGTATTGTGGCTCAACTTGCCCTGGCCGGAAACCTCCTAACGGCAACCGCAAGCTCATTTCTCGGCATCGGTTTTCTTGGGGCCTTTACCACCTTTTCGACGTTCAGTGTTCAGACCTTGGAACTGCTTGAAAGCGGCAGCCCGTTAAAAGCTCTGCTCAATATCTCTTTAAACCTCATACTCTGCCTGATCGGAGCTTGGGGCGGCCTGAGTATCGGCCGATTTTTCTCCTAGGAGGCTATCCGAGAATGCCCTTTTTCCCCAACTCATCGTTATGCTCAAAAAATTATCCTCGAAATATTATACATATGCCTGCGGTAATTTTCTTCGCATGCCTCGATTTGAGAAAAAAGTTCTATTCTCGGACAGCCTCCTGACCTTTCTTTTTTAATCCCCTTTAGCCCAATTCAACTCCAGCCTTTCAGGCCCAGTAAAACTACACCTTTTCGACAAATTGAGTCCTGAGAAAATTTTAATAAACTGAAAATTGCATCTTGACATTTACCATATCTTGTGTTTTAAGAACTCCCCAGACCCAACATCTAGTGTTTTTCCGAAAAAGCTAACAAATCGGCAGAACTCCTTAAAATCATTGTACTTTAACCTAATTGAGACAAAAAAGGGATCCTCATGGCAAAAGAAGTCAAAAAAACTAAGCGCATTCCAGCCCTACCGAAGTCGGCAACCATGCCTCTGTTCAGCGACAATGCAATTACCGTCCTAGAACGCCGCTACCTGAAAAAAAATGAGGCCGGAGAGGTGATTGAGGAACCCCAGGATATGCTCTGGCGGGTCGCCTGGACGATTGCCGAAGGCGAAACCGTATTTGACTCTGAAGCCGACATTAAAAAACTCGCCGTCGAGTTCTACGAGATGATGGCCAAGCTTGAATTTCTCCCTAACTCTCCTACCTTGATGAATGCCGGTCGGGAACTGGGTCAACTCTCAGCCTGTTTTGTCCTGCCCATAGAAGATTCTATGGAGAGTATCTTTGAAGCGGTCAAACAGACCGCCTTGATCCATAAAAGCGGCGGCGGCACCGGTTTTTCTTTCTCTCGCATCCGTCCCGGCAACGATCTGGTTCATTCAACCAACGGTATCTCCAGCGGGCCGCTCTCTTTCATGTCGGTTTTTGATTGTGCCACCGAAACCATTAAACAGGGCGGCACCCGGCGCGGGGCCAACATGGCGATCTTAAGGGTCGACCACCCTGACATTATGGATTTCATCAAAATCAAGGCCGATTTGACTAAACTCCAGAATTTCAATCTCTCGGTCGCCCTGACCGATGAGTTCATGAGCGCCCTGAAAAATGATGACGACTACGATCTTATCAATCCCCGCAACCAAGAGGTCGTCAAGCGCCAAAACGCGCGCAAAGTCTTTAAACAGGTGGTCAAGCAGGCCTGGCTTACAGGTGAGCCCGGAATTGTTTTTATCGACCGGATCAACGCTGACAATCCAACCCCCAAAGTTGGCGCTATCGAAAGTACCAATCCCTGCGGCGAACAACCGTTGCTGCCGCATGAATCCTGCAATCTCGGATCCATTAACCTGGCCCGTATGGTCAGTGAAGGCAGCGTCGACTACGACAAACTCAAAAAAGCGGTGAACTCGGCCGTCCATTTCCTGGACAACGTCGTCGATATCAACAACTATCCGCTACCGGTAATTGAACAACAGACTAAGGCAAATCGCAAGATCGGCCTCGGGGTCATGGGTTTTGCCGACCTCCTGCTCCTGCTGGAGACCCCCTACTCTTCTCAGGAGGCCCGCGATCTGGCGGCTGAAATTATGGCCTTTGTTGACCGCACCGCCTACAACGCCTCAATTGAGCTGGCTGAGAAACGGGGATCATTTCCCAATTTCCCCGAAAGCACTTATGGCACCGAAAATCCGACCGTACCGATCCGCAACGCCACCCGCACAACCATCGCTCCAACCGGTACAATCAGTATCCTGGCCGGTTGTTCGAGCGGCGTCGAACCGATCTTTGCCCTCGCCTTTTTACGCCGGGTGATGGACGATGACGAGCTTTTTGAGATCAACCCGATCTTTGAGAATGTCGCCCGTAAAAACAACTTCTTCAGCAAGGCTCTGATCAAAAAAATCGCCCATAACGGCAGTTGCCACAACCTCGAAGAGATCCCGGAAAACTTTCGCACCTTTTTTGAAAGCGCCCACGACATCACACCAAATGACCACATTGAAATCCAGGCCGCTTTTCAGAAATATACCAACAATGCGGTCAGCAAAACTATCAATTTTGCCCACGACGCTACCATAGAACAGGTCGAGAAGGCCTACCTGTTATCCTATGAAAGAGGCTGTAAGGGGGTTACTATTTATCGTGACGGTTGTCGGGAAAACCAAGTTCTCAATATCGGCAAAACCGACACCAACCAAACCCCGGCCAGTGCCGAAAAACCGACCAAAAGAGATCGGCCCCAGGCTTTAGTCGGTCGCACCTACCAGATGACAACCGGTTGCGGCCCTCTCTATGTAACCATTAACGATGATGAAAGAGGTCTCTCCTTTGAACTCTTTAATACCATCGGTAAAGCCGGCGGCTGTGCCGCCAGCCAGAGCGAGGCGATCGGCCGACTGGTCTCTTTAGCCTGGCGCAGCGGCCAGCAACCGGAACCAATTATCAAACAATTGATCGGCATCAGCTGCCACAAACCATCCGGTTTTGGTGAAAACCGAGTCACCTCGTGCGCCGATGCAATCGCTCAGGCGATCCGCCATCATCTAGAAAAGAACAATGGCAAACGCAATCAGGCTCTACACGATGAGAACAATATGGCCTTCGGTGCCTGCCCCGAATGTGGTGGTACCGTTGAACATGAGGGCGGCTGTATGGTTTGTCATACCTGTGGATATTC
>JAYEGS010000375.1:0-29402 GCA_034659215.1 Pseudomonadota bacterium
ATTTTTTTTCTCTCTCGCCCAGACGCAAAGAAAAACTATAGGTTTGGTTTGTTTTTGCCTCTCACTGCGTCACTGCGCCTCTGCGGGAGCCCTGCTTTTTTTCACAAGACGTATGGTTCCCCCCGTACAAATAGATACCGATTTTAATCCGATAGTGAGAATCTAAAGATAGATATCTTCATAGACTTTCTCAATTTCCGGAAGAAATTCGGTGTTGTCGAGATTGTGGTAGAGCATTGCAGTCAGGGCCATGGCTCCGGCACCGACCCCCTCTTTGACATAACCCTCTTCGTAAAGACTTAAATTTTTATGGCGCGAGGTTGAGAAATCAAGACCGGCGGCATAGAGCGGCATAGCTACCGGAAGCTGCTGCATCAGGCTCCGTAGATCGGCAGATTGATCTTCTGAAACCCAGGCCGTGGTCGCGATGGCGATATTTTCCGGCCGCGCATTAGCGGCTACGGGAAGCAGACGTTTTAGAACCGGCTGCGAAAAATCCGGAGATGACCATCTGTTATTGAGCAGCGCCCCAATCAGGGCGGCGACGGCAATCATCTGGGTGCCGCCGCCGAGAATAACTTTAATTTTTTGACTGGCGCTCATGGCGATTCCGGCTTGCACCGCCTGCATAGGGTCGCCAAGGAGGCGAACCGCCTCTAGAGGATGCTCAAGGCATGAGCCTTGAGAAAGATTTTTATCCGCCATCGCCCGGCTGACAAGTTCCTGTTTCAGGGATTGATTGTTGCCTGGCATACTCCCGCTGATTTTGCCTAAAGCAGCAATTCCCAATACTTCCATGACCGCCATCGCTGTTGTCGTTCCGCCGGGAACACTTTCACCGAGAATCAAGGTGTGACCGCTTAAAGCGAGTTGTTGACCGATAATAATTCCCTGCATAAAAAGCTCGACTACATTGGCAACCGCAAAAGGCTCAACTAAGGAGAGCCCCGGCGTCCGGCCCGCAACCAGCATCGGTACTTGAGGGGTGATGGCATTGCCAGCGTCAACAACGAAGAACGGGGCGTTGATTCTTTTTAATGCTGCCATCGTGATAATCACCGGGGATGGCGGCCCCAGCGGATTCTCCGGGATTTTGCCCAGGCAGAGAGCTTGGCCATGAATAATGGCTTCAACATCGGCGGCGGCCGTATAGGGGATTAATTCAGGGCTGGCCCCGGCCGCCGAAACTCCGGGGATCAAAGCGGTTTCGGTTGAGGCGATAGTACAGGTAAATAGAGGCGGAGCCTTAAGGCACTCGTCAAGAAAATTTTCGCTGTGATCGGGTTCGTGAACTTTGATTATGGTCGGCTTTTGCATGTTAATCATCTCATTTCTCAGGGTGTATTAGTAACTGTTCAGATGCAGGAATTTAAACGGAACGAGAGGGCGAAGCAATGTTCGCCGCCATTTATTGTAGCTTTAGGGAAGACACTTTGATCCTCAACGGCGAAAAACGTGGGCTTCTCTCTGCCCCAGTCGCCGGGCTTCTTTTCGCGCGGCACTCTTATTCGGAAACCAGCCGAGGCGGACTCGATATAAAGTTTCACCATCGTGAGTGATTTTTTCAATAAAGACCTGGCTATTTTTTTTGGTCAGTTTTTTCTTGAGGGTTAGAGCTTGAGTGCGACTATTGAAAGCACCGAACTGAATCGCAAAAGGGTTTTTCGAAGAGTTGGAGATTCTCTCAGGTAGTTTAGTGATATCGAGGCGCACCATGGCGGTGCCGTTCTTTTCCATCTCCAGCCGCCGGGCTCCGGCCAGGGAGAGGTCGATAATGCGGCCTTTAATAAAGGGGCCGCGATCATTGATAATCACCTCGATTTGGCGATTGTTTTCGAGGTTGGTAACCAGTACCTCACTTCCCAGCGGAAGCTCTTTATGGGCGGCGGTGAGGGCGTGCATATCATAGATTTCACCGCTGGCGGTGGCGTTGCCGTGAAAGGGGTGACCATACCAGGAGGCGATACCTTGCTGGTAGAAACCGAGTTCAATTTTTTGCGAGTTGGGGTCTTCACGGCTTACGGGAACAGGCGGAGTATCTCTATTAATTGGTGCTTTGCTGCTACAGGCAGTCAATAAAAAAATGGGCAAAAAGAGAGTGCAGAGAAGTACTAAAGGCCCTCTGCTTTTGGGGTTGGCCTGTGGCTCGATAAAGATTTTTTTCATATAATTATAACCGCGCTTTCTCGGAGAGTCTCTTAGTGGATTCCCGAGCTATTCATCATAACAACTTTGCTGAAATCATCCCCGATCTGAAGTTGATTGATACAGCCAAAGTCCTGATTTAATGTGAAAATATCCCGGCTTGGCAGGCCCAGAGCCCGGGTCAAGAGGAGCAGGTTAACCCCGCCGTGAGCGATAATAACGATAGTTTCATGGTGATGTTGGGCAACAATATCATCAAATTCAGGATAAATCCGGGCTTCGACCTCTTTGATGGTTTCACTCCCCGGGATCCGGTAGTTGTGAAAATCGGCAAATTTTTTGGTCACTTGTTCCGGAAAACGTTCCTCAACCTCGGCCAGGGTCAGGCCTTCCCAGTCGCCCATCTTCATCTCGCGCAGATTTTCTTTCAAGATTAGCGGGCAGCCAATTTTTTCAGCGATAATTTCTCCTCCCAGACGGCAACGTGTAAGGTCGCTGGCGTATACGGTGGTGACGTTGAAACGAGAAAGTTCATTGCCGCGCTGAGTCATTTGGGCCAGGGCTTTAGGTGTGATATCTACATCAAAGTGGCCGTTATAGCGCAAAGGGCCGTCAAGGGTGTTGACGGTTTCGCCATGCCGGAGCAGGAATATAGTCGTGTAGTTTTTTTGCATAGTTACTCTTTAGCTTAAACGGCGGCGGCGAGAATTAGTAGCGCTATAGCTTCGCCGCTCTCGCAGGCAAAACCCAAGATGTCGCCGGTGACTCCGCCGAGTCGGCGTTGGGCCGTATATTTTATGATTACAACATAGAGGGCTATGGCAAAACAGCTCAATAAACCCGCAAAGCCGGCTAAAAAAAGTCCGGAAACAAGAGCAATGATAGCTGCTGTCAGCCATTCGTGTTGACCGCAAGAATTGGTAAAAATAGCTCCAAGACCGCCCTCGGCTCGCGCGTAGACACAACTGAAAGTGAGTTGGACAATCGCGTAGCGGCCGAGAATCGGAAAAATTATCAGCGCCAGCGGCGCTTTGCTGATGATGACCGTCAGAGCGCTGTATTTAAGCAGGAGGAGCAGAACCAGAGCGCTGGCTCCCATACTGCCGAGATAGCTGTCCTTCATGATGGAAAAAATCTTCTCTCTCTCCGGTTGACTGCTCATCAGACCGTCTGCCGTATCGGCAAGACCGTCAAGATGAAAACCTCCGGTGAGAAAGAAATGGATGGTTAAGATTAAAGCGGCGCAGATTGCAGGGGTGAAGAAGAGCTTAAAAAAACAGGTGCATAAAAAAAGAATAAAACCCAACAGCAGACCGACCAGAGGAAACCAGGCCTGGGTGCGGCCCAAAGTCTCTTCAGGAACCTCGGAGCTGAAAGAGCCCGCCGGCAACGTGGTTAAAAAAGAGAGGGCCAGACGAAATTGAGTGATAATAGGAGTCAAAATAGGAGGCTCATTGTTTATTTGTTGAAAAGTTGTAAATATTCAGCATAATGTACTTTTCAAACGATCTCGATGCGGGGACATTGCTCCAGGCGGCGACTGCAAGTCGCTTGCCGATCTGAGCTGTGTCCCCCTCGAAGCCGGGCGAAGCCAATGTACATACCATTTGTAGTGGCTTTAAGGTTATTACGCAACAACGCAGGATATCGGAACTTTTTACGACGCCATCTATTTTAGTTTTTGCGGTAGGCCCCATATTGTAAAATAGACCTCCCGGCAGGCTTGGGCCAGGCGCTGGTTGGCAAGTCCGGCAAGGTCGCGAAAACGGCGTCCTAAAGGGTGTTCGGGAACTAATCCGAGGCCCACCTCGTTACTCACCAGAATGACTGTTGCCGGAAGCCGGTTCAGAGATGCGGTCAGATTGTCGATCTCTGCAAGAATCTGTTGGTCTTGATCGCCTCGTCCCATCAGGTTTGAGAGCCAGAGGGTTATACAGTCAACCAGGATAACGTCAAAGTCCAAACTTGCCTGTTGCAGGCAGTTGGTCAGATTCAGAGGCTCTTCAAGGGTCGCATGCCAGGCGCTGTCGCGATCAGCCTGATGTTTGGCGATTCTTTGTTCCATCTCCCGGTCGAGGGCCTGGGCTGTTGCCAGATAAGCCCGGCGCCCGGGCAGTCCTTCGGCCATCTTCTGAGCAAAACTGCTCTTCCCGCTCCGGGCTCCACCACCAATCAGAACGGATGAAATTGTATCTTTTGTCATGGGTAACTTCTGTTGAGTTAAAGATGGTGGTTTGTTGAGTAGTTACTCTTCTTTTTCTTGCAGGCAATTCGTAATCCAATAATAGTCTCCTGTCAATGGTTTTCGAAAAGTCGTGGAGTCTGTTTGCAGGCAACCGAGGGCAGAGCCGGAAAAGGGTTCCTGCCGAGGTGTTTTTATCGGGTCATTAAGGTAGAGAGTCTGATCGTAAAGCATCGTGGCGGCGGCCGCCAGGTCAAAGGCTAAGGCGATGGGAAAAGAGCCGCAAATTTGCGCAAGATCGAGGGGCAATCGGTGCTTAAATTGACTGAACCCAAGTTCGGAGTTTTCGGCACAAGCTTCAGGGCTGTAGATAAACGGTACCGGGCTCGGTAACTTTGGCGAGTTTAGTTCAAGTTTTTCCAGATAGCCATACGCCGCTTCGATTTCCCGGGCTCGGCTCAGACGAAAAAAGAGACTACCTTCGCCGGGGCCGTCAAGTCTGTCAGGTCTGGGGCTGAAATTGTGATTTCCTTCAGTCGCGGGTACTTTTCGATTGTGATAACTTTGCCGGCAATACCCCAAAACCTCACAATATTCATCAACCGCGCCGCATAAAACCGTATCAACTCGGCCCTCAGCCAGCCACTGGGCCGCAGTCAGTAAGGCCATGGGAACGGAAAGACGGCCTTGGGTCAAGCTTAAGTTGGGGCCGGTGATTTTTAGATGTTTGGCGATATGGGCGGCGGCGGCGTTGTGAACCGAGTTGGAGAAGAGGGTCGGGGAGGCCAGGGCGTCGCCACCTTCGATGACGGAATCGAGAAATGAGAAGGTTGTGGCGCTGGCCCCGTAAGCACTGGCGACAATCAGCCCGGTGCGCTCGCCGCTGAGCATTTGGCCGCTATTTTCACAGGCAAGGCAAGCTCCCAACAGGGCCATTCGCGAAAAATGATCAAGGCGGCGTAACTCCCGGCCTTTGATGAATTTGGTCAGAGTTTTAGTCGAGGCCCGAAAAATCGGTAAGTTGTAAATGCCGCGATCGGTTTCAATTTCAGTCAATTCAGGCTCGACTTTTTTTTCACCCTTTAAGGCCGACCGCAATTCATCCAGTCCGGCTCCAAAAGCGCCGACCGGGCCGATACCGTGGATTGCCAGCGGGATCATTGCCGGGCTCCATCAAGGCTGATGACCAGAGCCGCATTGTTGCCGCCGAAGGCCAGTGATTGAGTTAAGGCCAGACGAGCGCAGATGTTTTGCGCGCACTTAGTTGGGGCGTGGCCGATTTCAGGGTCGATTTGTTCAAATCCGGCATTGGCGGGGATTTTGCCGTTTTGCAGCATGGTGATGGTAAAGGCGGCCTCTAAAGCACCGGCCGCTCCAAGCGTGTGTCCGGTGTGTCCTTTGGTCGAAAAGAATGGGGTCTGGGGAAAAAGACTTTTAAGGATTTTCCCTTCGGTCAGGTCGTTGTTGGCGGTGGCGGTGCCGTGGGCGTTGATGAAAGATATCTCTTCCGCTTTGCTTCCGGCGTCACTTAATGCCAACTCTAAAGCCTGGCGCAAGCCTTTGCCTTCAGGGTGCGGGGCGGTCAGGTGCCAGGCGTCACAAGAGCTGCCGTAGCCAGCCACATAAGCTTGCGCCGGTCGGTCACGGAGTTTTCGCAACTTGTCTGATTCAAGTACCAAAATAGCCGCTCCCTCTCCTAAATTTAGACCGTTGCGCTGTTGATCAAAAGGTCGGCAAGCTTGTTGAGAACTGATCATCAATGAGATAAAGCCGTTGCAAGTGACCCGGCAGAGTTCGTCACTGCCGCCAGCCAGAACCAGATCGCAGATCCCGGATTTAATCCAGCCCGCACCGATACCAATCGCATCAGTACCTGAGGCACAGGCATTAACGACCGTAAGCTGGGGGCCATGCAGATCAAAAAACCGGGCGAGTACGGCGGCCGGATTGCTACGCAGATAGCGGTCAATCGGTTCGAGGCCGGGATTTTTTCGATCCCGGTAGTCGCGATAAAATTGCTCATCGTTCATAGAACCGCCGACAGTTGTGCCGACACAGACACCAACTTTAAGTTGGGATAATTTTTTATCGCCACTCGCGCTATCCACGTTCCACCCGGCCCGGTTTAAAGCCTCGCGAGCCGCCGCCAGCGCAAGTCGGCTGGTGCGTAACCATGGTTGTTTTTCGTCTGCAAAGTCAAGTGGGGAGGGCGGCAGTTCAAAAACCGGATAAGTCATCGGATGCTCAAGCTGAAAACGTCGCGGAGCGGCCGGTTCCCGGCGCTTCTCAAAAAGAGCCGAAAAAGCACTCTCAAAGTCAAGGCCGGCAGCGCACAAAGCGCCAATTCCGGTAATTGCAACCGATTTGTCAGTCTGAAATATGGTTGTAGCGCTGTTAATGGACATAAATTTTGGATACCTCAAAACTCTTTCTTGCTATCCAATAAAATAGTTACCGGCCCGTCATTGACCAAGGCAACAGACATTGCTTCCCGAAATCGGCCGCCGGATACAGGAATTCCCAAACTGTTGATCCCACGCATTACCTCTTCATAGAGTTGGCGTCCAGGTTCGGGCGGTGCGGCCTGGCTGAATGAGGGTCGATTGCCTTTGCGGGCGTCACCGTAGAGGGTGAATTGCGGCACCACCAGCACCTCTCCTTCCACATCATGTAAACTTAGCCGCATTCGTTCATCCTCGTCATAGAAGATACGTAAACCGCTGATTTTGCGCACCATATAATCAACATCATCAGCACCATCATCAACTCTGACCCCGAGTAAAACCAGAAACCCCGGGCCGATTGCCGAAATTTCCTGTTTGGCAACTTCGACCGAAGCTGATTTAACCCTCTGTATAACTGCCCGCATAAATTCTCCTTAATTTAATTTATTTCGTGATTGTTCAGATTTTGCCAACGGCTCTTTTTGCAATAGCAGTAGAATTTTTTCTGCCCCTGACTCTGCCCCTGACTCTGCCCCTGACTCTGCCCTTGATTCTGACTCTGCCCCTGACTCTGCCCCTGTCTGTTCGTTGATGGGTTTTCGTGGTTTATCAGTATCTACAATATTAATTTGTTTCGCGGGGTTGTCGCCGAACTCTGGTGTCGCAATATCAGGTCAGCGGCGTGAGCTTTTGCGGATGGCCTGGCGCAACGGTTCACACAGCAACACATCACGAAAATTGTTCCGAAAAGTTTTTTGCGGATAATCGAGATTGCCCTGGAGATACTCCCAGCCCATGGCCGTAAGTTGCTGCAAGAGCGGCCGTTCCACTGTAGTCCATTCGTTCGGGGATTCGCGTTGGGGGTCGGGGTCAAGCTCCGGGATGCTGCCGCAAGGTTGAATTCTCTTCTTTGTCATTGTGTTGTGCCTACCTCTCTTTCCCTTCGTCGCCCTTCAGTAGCCTGCGTCTGGTGTTTTCAATTTCCTGCGCCAACCGCTCTTCATCGGTCATGTCAGTTATCCTCCACCTGGGTCTGGAATTGTTCGATCATCAATAATTTTTGTAGAATGCTTCAGCCGTGAACTTGACGAAATCTTCCGTCTTGTCGGCGCTACGGCTAATCACCTGCCATGGTTCAAGTCGAGCGATTTCAGTTTGCAGTTCTTTGGCTGTTTTACTGTTACACCCGAGAATCTTTTGTACAGAACTGGCGGCAACCCCTTCACATTGGAAAATGTAGGCAAACTCCAACAGCTCCTGGAAATTGAAAAAATCCTGCTGATAGTCGTTTGGGGATTGGCTGGCGAAGAACACTACCACACCTTTCGAGCGTCCTTCACGAATTATACGTTGCAGGAAAATGTTATTCTGGCTCAGGTAGTTGTGTGCTTCGTCAATGACCAGGATGGTTCGGATGCTGCGACGCCCGTCGATTACCGGGCTATCCGGCATGCCCGCCATCTCCTTATACATGCGCTCTATGATCAGGTAAGCAACCAGCTCTTTCAATACCGGCATGGCGTGTACATCAATTAGTAATGTGCGATTTGAGAGTTTTTCGATGGGTGGTGAATCGCTGCCGTGTTTCCAGAACAGGTCAAAGTCTGAAAGATCGCGCAAGACCTCGATCAGGCTGTCATCTTTCTTGCCGTCCTCCTCATAGGCGGCGGCTGCAATTTCAAGAATATCCTGAAAATCTGGATAAGGGGCGGATGAGCCAGAACGTTTCGCGTACCCGGCCCGAATCGCTTCAGTTAGTGCGCCTTTTTGCACCACTCCCAACTTACTGTTGATAGAGGCAAAACTCTCCGCTTTCTCACGAGCTGATATATTAATGGTCTGTTCATCATAGGCAGGCAGAACAAAGGGATTGATTGGCAGGTTTTGGTCCGTCTGTAATAAACGGTAAGGCTGCACCTTGGCAATTTCCAAAAACCGCTCATTATCGACCACGTCACCCTTGTAGTCGAAGTACACGAAGTTGGTCTGATAGTTCGACTGCATCCGAATGTCAGTCAGCAATTTCAGCAGGAACTGGGTCTTGCCTACGCCGGGTTTACCCATTATGGCCAGATGGGAATTGGCGTGACGGGCGGTATTGTTTAGCTCCATAATCAGCTCGTTGTGTTGGAGTAGGGTTCGTCCAATGAAGATATCCAGTCCCTGGCCAAAGTTTTCCCGGCGACCGGAAAACTCGACCTCTTCCACCAGACGGGCGATCAGCCCATCGCCGCTTCGCCCGCAGCTCTGAAAAAAATCATTCAGAAGTAGCGCGCCGTGGTCGATATGGTTCTTGGTCAGGGAACGATTCGAGAACAGCATATCTTCGCTGATGTCCGGTTTTTTATAGACGTAGGAAAGTAAGGTGCGGATGAAGGTCTCGTCTTCGGCAAAAAAGGTAGGACGCTTCATCTCGCCGCCGCTGAAGTTGGAGCTGTCTGGTACCTCCTCTCCCACCTTGGTCAGCGAAAGAATAAACGCCATACGTGACAATGTCGCTTTTTCCAGCTTCGTTTCAAAGCGCAGGGCGCTCAGAATTTCATCCGCCTCATTCGATGTATATAGACGATCCGCCATGGTCTCAGTTCTCCCAGAAATAACCGGATTTAAAGGTGGTCAGTTCTTGCCTCTGGTCAAAGGCGAGGCACCCGGCACCGCTCAGGTGTGACTTCAGGCTCCGGTAATAATTGGTGTCGATTTCGGTGTCGGTGGAGAGAATCACCACCTGTTCCCCGGCGTTGGGGAAGTAGTTATTGACGATGTTGTCCCTGTGGGTGCTGTCCAAGCGGGAAAGCGGGGTGTCGATGATGATCGGCAGCTTAAGCTGGCTGGTCTGCGCCAGCCCCCAGAGGAGCGAGATGGCGAACACCTCTTTCTCCCCGGCGGACAAACCGGACTTCTTGATCTCGTGACCATTGCGGTCGCTGATACGCACCTCGTAGGTCTTGGCGTCGATGGTCAGATCCTTGATTAAACCACTGCGACTTGAGAGCAGCCGGTACATCTCGAAGGTTTTTTCTTGGAGCAGGTGCACCTTGTTCTTGCGCAGGCGAACCATAAACTGATTGAGCATGCTGGAGATGGCATCACATTCTTCAATGAATTTCGCCTTATCCTGTGACACATTGTGTTTTTCGTAGAGTTTTTCGATTTCCATCTCGATCTCGCCGACCCGCTTCTCCAGCGAGAGAATTTCCTCTTCCAGCAGGCGAAGCTGCTCGGTCTTACGACCGATTTGAGTCGAACAGCTCTCCATCTCGGCCTGGAGCTGCTCAAACAGCTCCCGTTCCGATTCGGTCATGCCACCCAGACTGCTCAGGCCGGTAAGCGCCCGTACCTGGATTTCCAGTTCGCGTTTCTCTTCCATTAGAGGTTGGATCAAGAACACTTCGCTTCGTTCGAGATTTTCCATTTGGTTGAGTACTCGCGCTGCGTCACGTTCGGAAAGGTCGAGTATTTTGACTACATCGTTCTTGCCGTCGCCATCCTTGAGCAGGCGGACGATACGGCGCTCCAGCTCGGTCATTCTTTCGGGCGAGAGCTTTTCCCGGTAGATAGGTTCCGGTTCCTCGACCACCCGCACCAGTCGTTTAGCCAGTTCGGCGGCGTGCTCTCTAATGGCCGTCCCTGTGGTGGAATCTCTTTCTTTGTCTATCTGCTGGCTAATGCCGTCGAACAACTTTCCCCCCAGGGCAAAAGGCAATGCCTTTTCGCAGAGGTTCCTGATCTCGTTTTCTACTTGGGTTAAACGGTTGGAGACCTGAATGCGTCTTTTTTCCTGTTCACGCATCGTCTCGCGGCTCTCTGGTTCGCTGTGGAAGGTGGCCTCGAAGCGTTTCTTGGCATCGGCCAGTTGTTCACGGAAGCCTGCCAACTCTTCCTGTATGCCAGTGCGCCCTTGTTGTTTGCGCCCCAGCTTGCTCTTTTCCTTTTTTAGCTCGCTCTGTTTGAACTCCAGGTCTTCATCGGAGATTTCCACAAAACCTTTACGTTCTTCCTGCTTGATGTAGGCCAGATCCGAGGCGAGCCGGTTGATGTTCTGGATACCAAGTGCCGCCTCCAGCGAGGTTTTCAGGCGTACTTCAGAGTGATCGTCGGCAGCGATCTCCTGAATCTTCTCGCCGTCGAAAAAGAAGAATTGGGTGATTCCCGGCGGGATGGCGGCGCGGATGAAATCCTGCCAGATTTCCTGATTTTGCACCGACACCCGCTTGCCGTCTCGCACTACCACCAACCGCTCGGTCAGGTCGCGGGGTTTGGGTTCTGCCACCGCTCCCGCACTCCAGGAGCGTTTGACAATCAACTCCACCCCGTCATCCATCTCCATAGCCAGCTCAAATACCACATTGGCGTTGCCCTTGGCCTTCTCGCGTCGGTTGATGTTGCGGTAGATTTCGTCCGCTTTAGCTCCATAAAGGCAATAGTTTATTGCTTCCATGATTGAGGTCTTACCCGCTCCGTTCATGCCGCCGATTAAAAAAATGCTGCGACCGTCCTCTCCCATGGGAAAGGGAATCTCGGTGGCGAATTGAAACGACTTGTAATTTTCAACGGTCAGCTTGATGAATTTCATCGATGGTCCTCGCTGAATTGCCAAATGCCTCTTGGTGAATTTTTTTTCAGAATCCCGTCATTTGCTAATTTCAACCGTGCCCAATGTGCATTATGGCGCCATTTAATTTTGAATCCAGAGTCAGGTTCTAAGTCTCCTGGTAGTAATTTTCCACTTAATTTTTGTTCCATGAGTGCTAGGACTTCGTTACAATTTGCCTCGCCGTCAAGTTCTTTAAGTGATTCAAGAAGGTATGGAATTAGTTCGGATTGAGGTGTTTGTTCCCCTGTAGATGCTTTCTTTATATGGTCCTTGGTTATAGGAACCAACGATTTTTTCTTATTGGTAACCCCAGAGTATTTCGACAAAATTGCATTAAGTCCATTTAACAACAGTATCAAACCTTGAGAGGAATCATTGCTAATCTCATCTGCAGCTGCTAATCGGGTTTTCTCGGCCCTCAATGCGTCAGGTATCGGCACCCCTTGTTTGTCGAGCATGTTTATGGCACGGGAGATTTCCCGCAACTGTGCTTGCATGGCGGATTTCTCGACATATTTAGCCTCTGAATTGAGTGTTTCAATTACCTCCTGGCACAGCTCTACCAAAAGATTTGGTTCCTTCACGTAACCTTCAACTTCGTCTACATGAGTCATAATACCTCTCCTGGTTTCGATTTAAGGATGTAGCGCAGTGCATCATGAACCCCTGTGCGGCGCTCCTTAAATTCGTAGTCGCGCACCGTGTCCAACAGTTTGATTACCTTTTCGGAGCTCACGCTGTGTTGCTGGCACAGCTCCTCCAGTAGTCGTTTGTCTTCGGTCGTTAATTTCATGATGTTTCCTCTTTTTTGCCGGGTGGCAACCGTTTGACTAACTTGTCAAAGTCGTTGCCGGTTCGGTCCTGTTCTGTCAGCCGCCTACAGCTGAATTTTTCGTATTCGCCCTCTGCCAGCTGTTTCGCCATCTCGTGGGAGATTTTACCCGCATGGGTCAGAATCTCTCGGTCGTTGATGTTCAAGAAGGCGTCGAGTTTGGTGATCCAGTCGCTCATGTGCATAGGAATCCGCCGCATGGCCTGGCCTTCGGCAAAGATTAGGTACTGTTCCACCAGGTTATTCAGCGCCGCCAGCTCGTCGGCATTTAGATAATTCTTGGCAATAACCACATCTTGCTTGCGGATCCTGGCCCCGCGATAGTTGGTCAGCCCCATATTGGGCTGCGTGTTGTTGGCTCGGGAGTGGATGATCTCGGCGGCGGTCTGACCGGTGATAGCCCAGTGCATCTTATTCTGTACCGTTTTGAAAAAGTTGATGCTGACCGTAAAAGTTGGGTCATAGTCGATGCTGGTGGCGTAGATGTCGGTGATTTTTTGGTAGAAGCGCCTCTCCGAGGTACGGATGTCCTGGATACGGCGGGTCAGTTCCTCGAAGTAATCGAAGGGTTGGTCCGGGTTTTTTAACCTCTCATCGTCCAGTGTAAAGCCTTTGACGATATACTCTTTGAGCCGCTGGGTGGCCCAGATGCGGAAGCGGGTGGCGACATGGCTTTTTACTCGATAGCCGACGGAGATGATCATATCGAGGTTGTAGTATTCAAGTGCTCGTTGCACCTGGCGGCTGCCCTCCTGGCGAACTGTCAAGTATTCCTTGACAGTTGCCTTCGGCAACAGCTCACCCTCCTCGAAGATGTTTTGAACGTGCAGGCTGATATTTTGCTTGGTCGTCTGGAAAAGCTCGGCCATCAGCTGCTGCGTCAACCAGACGGTCTCTTCTGCCAACCGCACGTCGATTTTGATGCAGCCGTCTTCTGCTTCATAAACAAGAAATTGCCCTCTGGCATCCAGAGATATTTCCATATCTTTTTTTCGGTTCATCTCTGCACCGCCTCCTCGATGAGTTGTTCGACGCGGAACTTGGCTTGGTCGAGAAGCATCTCGGATTCCTGGCGCTTTTCAAGTGACTCTGCCACCAAAACTGAAATCCTGTTTTCTTTCTCAGGTAAGAGACGCGGAACCAGAACCCTGCCGATATCGCGTGGTGCAAGATGTCCGTTGGTAGAGCCTGTAATCCAGCGATTGAATTGCACTTGTCCTAGATGGTGATCGAGGGTCAGAAGCAGATAATGAGGGGAGATTTCATTATTTGCACGCATCCTCAGCATATCGCCCGAGAAAACCAGATTGTCATAGCGGTTTACTATGCCGATCTTGCCAATGGTTGCGCCGGTGATTGCGAGCAGGAGGTCATTCTTCGTGGCGTTTGGTGTACCACTGATGGGTTTTGCTTTGGATGCACCGATAATCTCCCGGCCGGAGATATGTTTGATACTGCAATAGTCGGTAGGGCCATCTTCTACTTCCGTCTGCTGGCGGCCCTTCGCAGTGTTGGAAAGTAAGGCACTCAACCGGTCATATTTTGTATGTTTTAACAGCCAATCCTCGTAAAAGACTGCTTCGGGCGAAAAGCATTGGGCGTCGATACGGCTGGCATCAAAGGTGTCAGCTAAGCTCGTGACACTAAACCGCGCCGTGTAGCCTACGGGTTTGTCAATGCGCAATTTGTCCAACCCCAACTCGAATTCGAGGAGTTGTTGGGCTTGGGTGTAGGCGACTTTTGCTTCATTCAATACTTGAATGGCGTTTTTTAGCGCACAACCAATTTCATTTTGAATTTGTTCATTAGCATCAAAAATATAAACCTTCTTCAAGTTAGGGTAAACAATGATTGGCTGCACATTTCCGGACGCTAATCTTATGATTTGTTTTCGTCCATAGTCTGACATTAAAAACACAGCGAGATAATGAGGGTTAATTTTTTTTGAGCATAATCTCACAAGGTTTTGGTTTATTGTTGCTCGTCCAAAATCTTCAGGCACAATAGCGACTTCGCCTAACGTTCCAATGGTTGTTATAACTAAATCGTCTGGCTTTAGCTCGGCCCTCAGAGATTCTGCACTTTCCTGCTCTGAAATAAATCGAATATCATCAGACGATACGAACCCATCTTTAATATTCTGATTGCGAATGAACTTGACGCCGTTTTTGGCATAGGTGACTCCTCCATGTTTACCATCCGTCAATTCGGATATGAAATGCCTTAACGGTAAAGCCTCGTTTGATGATAATTTGTCAAAGATCATTTCGTATTCTGGTTTATAAAATTCGCCATCAAACCTTTGAAATAAATTGATGCGGCTGTAATTAATTTTACTCCAAACCGCCATCACTCAGCCCTCCAGAAATCAAATCCCTGTTGTTGGGCAAAGCGCACAAAGGCTCCAGCTACGCAGAGCTGTTCATCGGGAATTGTGGTGGCATCGGCCAGGCTGTCGGCGGTGAGATCGTAGTTTACCAGATCCTGGTCGATCTTGGGCTGGCCGCTGACGTCTTCCATCAGGTGGCCGTCTTTGTCGAGCATATATTCGTAATCGCCGGAGTTGTTTTTGCCACCGCGCTCACTTACCGCCATAAATATGGGGTAATCGAGCTTTTTTGCCACTTCGGCGGCGATCCAGCGTTCTTTTAGGATGCCGATCAGGTCGGCATCAGCCAGTATCAGCTCCAGCTTGCCCCGGTTGGTGAGGAGTTTGAGTTCGTATTCACTCTTGGGGATCTCTTTCCCCAGCTGTTTGATCTCGGCTTTGTAGCGCTTGGATTTTTCCTTCTGTGTGATCTTGAGGGCTTTTATCGCTTCCTTGTTCTGTGCCTTGATGGGCTTTAAGTGGGTGGAGAGTTCGCGCTTGGTGCCGTCAAAGGTGTTGGTGATGGCCTCGATTTCGGTCTGTTGTTGCAGCTGCAGAGCTTCCACGTTGCTGTCGAAGTCTATCAGTTTCTGTTTGGTTCGCAGCAGATCAGATTTCAGGGATTCAATTTTTTCCTCAGCTATTATCAGCTTGTTTTCAAGGTATGGATATCTTTCCGCAGCGATCTGCAATTTATTGTTATCGTCGGCTGAGTTGTAGTTTTCTTCCGTATTCATTTGTTCGCCTGCATCATTTTCTTCCTTCGGTTTTTCGAAGGTTTCACCTATGATGGCGACGATTTCTTCCGGAATGTCCTCTTCCGGAACATCGATTTCGTACAGTTGTTTGCCGATTAATGTTCTTATCTGGTATTCATAATCGGGACACTTATTGGCCATTTCAGAGTGCACGTTGGCAATAGCAACTAATTCTGTCTTATCGTATTTCTGTATAAACAACACTGAGGTTTTGGTACCGGTATGAGGCTTGAAGGTGTTGGGGTGCAGTCCTACCACCGCCAAAAGCCGCGCCTTTTTCAGAATCCACTCGCGGATAAAAGCTAACGAGGAGTTGTTGAACTTGCCTTGGGGCAAAACGATAGCTGCCCTGCCGCCGGGGCGGAGCAGTTTAAGGATACGCTCGATAAAGAGCACATCGCGCTCCTCTTTCGGGGCCTTGTCGTCACCGGCCCGTTTCAGGGCCGGTTTGGCCAGATCGTAGTGGGTCAGCATCTTGCGGTCTTTCATCTCTCCGGCGAAGGGGGGATTGGCAAGGATGACGTCAAACTTCAGTTCGGCGAAGTATTCCCAGGCCTTATCGTCGTCTTTTAGGGCTTCCTGTTCCGGGATTTTGACTGCCGTCAGCTTGGCCTGCCGCAATCCGTGCATCAGTGCCTGGCCGGAACCGTTCTCGTACCAAGTTTTGGGATCGAGGCTGCTGACATCAGGGCCGAAGATATTGGTATGGCCGTCTCCGGCAATCAGCATCAGGGCGCGGGAGGTTTTGGCGGCGCGGGCCTCGAAATCGATGCCCCAAAGATACTTGGCGGCATATTTGTGTTTGCGCAGCTCACGCTTGTCGTTGTCGTCGGCGGGGTAGCACCAGTCCATGGCATGGAGCAAAAAGCCACCGGAGCCGCAGGAAGGATCCATAACATACTCTTTCTGTGTCGGGTTGAGCATGCGTACGCACATCTCTACCACATGACGCGGGGTAAAGAACTGTCCCTTTTTTTTCTTGGCCTCGGTGGGCAACAGATATTCAAAGGCGTCATCCATAATGCGCAGGTTGGAACCCATAAGCCGCACACCTTCGATGGGGCCAACACAGACTTGCAGGTGGCGTTTGGCTAGTTCGATATCCTCATTTTCCTTAAAGATACCGGGCCACTCTTCGCAGGCCTTCTTGAATATACCGTTAATGCGGTCGTAGGTGATGTCCGGGTCGAGCGCCTTGCCGAACTCAACAGTCTTGTCTTTGCGGTTTTCCAGCGCTTCCTTTTCATCCCAGATCTTAGCAAAGATCAGCTTGAAAATTTCATTGAACTCATCCTTGCCGCTGTCGGCCAGGACCAGCTCTTCCAGGTCTTGGATAATCTTTTTGAAGTTGAAGTCCTTTTTGAGTTGGAGCAGCGTCTTCTTGGTTTCCAGGACGTCCTTTGGCTCTTGTCCACGCTTGGGGATGTCGAACAGGGTATCATCAAACTCTTTCGGGTAAGGACGATAGAGGATGATGCTGTCGCTGCCGTTGGACCAGACCGCCACTGGTGCGCCTTTGGCATTCATGTAGCTCTTTAATTGTTCGATGCCATCCTTGCGCTTGGGCTTTTTGCACTCGACGATGATTTTCGGCGTTTCCTTGGTGCTGTCGGTGTAGATGATGATGTCCGCCGCTTTGGTACCGACCTCGGTGCCGAACTGAACGCTGGCTTCCAGGTCAATTTCGTCATTCTTGTAGTCGTATTGATGAATGAGTTTGTACACCCAGAGCTGGCGGACAATTTCTTCGGGACTGGTCTTACCGTCCTCGACAAAGACCTGTACCTCCTCGTTGCCCGACGAAAAAGGGATAAAGCTCTTCAGGTAATATTTGGTTTTTCCAGCATCACGCCCGGTGGTGGCGGTTTTGGGATAGATAGACAGAATTTCGTGAATCGGTTTGCCTAGGTTCTCGAACTCGGTCAGTTCGTACTTGGTGGTGGGATCCTTGAAGATGCGGTCGATGATTTCTTTGGTATTCATGGAAGATTCTCTGGTGTCGATTTCGGTGTTCATACCTTAGATTTCCCCTTGCCGGTCGCGTGTGATTTCATCCACTGGTCGATATCCTCCCGGTCGAATCGCCACTGATTGCCGATCTTCGAGGCGGGAATTTCGCCGCGTTGGGCCATGCCGTACAATTTGGTCCGGCTCAACTTCAAGTAGGTTGCCAGATTTTCAATGGTCAACCATTTATCAAATGTGTCCATGTCGTCACCGTTCGAAAGAGATTTTTAGTAAACTTTGACAAAGAAAGATAACATTAGACAAGTATAAACACAAGAGGAATATTGTTAAAGCTGGGTATGCAGAATTTCCAGAGATGGGAATGAACAGGCTAAAAGTATCAGCCGACATAAAGTCGTTTAAGTCGCTATTTGGGTACAGTCCGCGATTCAACCCGGTTGGCAGCTTCGTAAATCGTATACATGCTGACTTCTTGTAAAACTGTATCATTGATAAGAGTGTTTAGGTATTCTCGGAAACGGGTGGTGATGCCGTTGCGTTTGCAGACCAACCAGGCTACGGCTTCGGCTTCAAGTTCGCTTGCCTTTGTGGTTACATTGCGGCGATTCGGACAAGCATGCTGTTGTAAACTGAAAGGTTGTCGAAGGTTTTTGCAAAATCGAGAAATTGGGTAAATGCGTCCGGCTCTTTTTTGGTAAGTGCCGAATGGAAAAGCTGATCGATAGCACCAGCGCAATCTTCATAATGGAGCAGCCGTTTTTCGACCTGAGTGTTTTTCTTCTGTTCTTGAGCCATAGTCATGGTGAGCCTCAATCAAGATATTGTTTACGGTTTTTAGGGCTGAGATCTTTTATATTACGATAGCCACTGTTTCCACTCATTTTGCAAAATAACCGGAATACTGTTTTCCCGGCATACCCGGATGGTGTGCCCGGTGCCGCCTTTCATCGGGTCGGTGATGTCAGCAAAGAAGATTCCGGCGGTGGCTTCGGGAATTTTTTCGTCGATTCCTACAACTTTCATTGTGTCACGCAGTAAATAGTTGATTTTTGCCTTCAGTTTTGGAATGTTCTTGCCTTTGGACAATAAATCCCGGTAGTCGGGGGATGCAATCAGGGTGTTTTTGAGCAGGTTTTCCATTTGTTCATCGCCGCTAACGCTGTCAGATACGGTATTTATAGCATGGCAAATTGCTTGCGGAAAAATCTTCTTTTTGCGGTGTCCTGAATAGGGCAGGATATATTCAAGTCGGCCCGGATCAACTTTTGCGACACCCTCTGCAAAGGCTTCGTCAGAGCCCGTTGCATTGCCGGTTCTGAACCGTGTATCAGGAAGGTTTTTCGCCAGCAGCTCTCCCAGGGAGACAAGTTCCTGGTACTTTGCTGCGGGCAAAGCCCTGATTCCCTCAAGCAAAATAACCGGTGAGGTATATTGACCTATAAATTTATAAAATTCGTCTATTCTCCTCATTTAAAACTCCTCGGTGAGATCCGGCCCCCAGCTGTCATCGTTGATTTTAGCCAAAATATCGATGAACAGTTCAACCAGGCATTTCACCTTGGTTGCAGGCAGATTTTTTTCGGTTTTTCTAATGGCCTTTAAGGTTTTTCGACTAAAATTCCGGCCTGCGGCTGATTGACTCAAAGCCAACAGGAAAGCCGGAACGATTATATTTTCGGTAAGATCTGAATCAAAGTCGTTGCTGACCTCTGCGATTGCGGCCAAAATTCTGTCAGGTAGATTGCAACCTTGTAAATCAGCAAATTCTTTAATTTCCAGATCTTGACGAAAGCGTTTGGGGTGAAGTTGGTTGCACTTTTGTATAAATTCAGCCGGTGTCGTTTGTTGTCGCAACTTGTGGGCTTGTTCCGGGTCTGGCCTGCGGCTAAAACGAATTTCTTCTTTGGGTACCGATTGCCGCGAGGCTCTGGAGAAGCTGGGAATTTCGTAATCCGTTGTGCACTCCGAAAGCACACTACCGGTTCCACCCCAACCGGCGGCCAGGGTTTGCGGTACTTTCCGAAGGAGTGGAAGCTTTTCTGCTCTATCTTTGCTGCTTCGTTCATCAACAACCAGAAAATTAGTGTGTGGACTCATAAGTTGATACTGAACGGCTAATCTTCGGGCTTCATCTTCCTCCATTTCAGCCAGGCTGTGATGGGTGGCTATACGGGCGATTGGGCCGGGAACGATGCTGTCGGGTGTTGAATTTGTCAGGGTCTCAATGGTGGTGCTTTGGGAGAAATTCTGGCCGTTCGCCAGAACCATCTCAAGGGTTACGGAACCTTTTGGCATCTCGTCGAAGAAGGCAAAAGCGTGCAAGGTATCGCCAGCAAAGAGCTTATCGATACTTTGTGGAATAATCTTCTTTGGTGAGTTTGGCCAGTTTATTACGACTTTATGAGCTCGTGGCAGATAAATTCTCTTAAAGTGGCGGACTATTTTGTCAGCCATCTGTTCGCGAGGGGCGACTAATTCACAGGCGCCGCCGGTCTTATCTGCCAGCTGCCGAACAAAATTTTCGGAGACCGAGCTGCCAACCCCCACCGTAAAGAAGCGGTGTCCGGATTTGTGAGCCATGGTGATAATTTCACCACTGTCCCAAACTTCGCCGTCGGTAATCAACAAAATATCTGGAGGGATAGTGGGGCCTGGAATTTGAATCGTGGTCTCCAGTGCTTGTTGGATGTCGGTGCCGCCCATATCAGCATCAATGTTGCGAAGGGTGCGCCGGGCTGCGGTGAGATTGGTTCTGTTTGCCGGAACCTGTTGTTTAAAAAGGGTTTTGCTGCTGTTGCCAAAGGCTATGAGATTGAAAAAATCTTCCGCTCGGAGTTGGCTCAAAATGTCACTTATGGCCTGGCGGGCTTGAGCGATAGAGTCGCCGTTCATTGAGCCGGAACAGTCAACTACGATTTTAATGTTTTTGGGAGGGATTCGTTCAGGCAGGGGAAGTCGAGGTACAAAAGAGGCCAATGCGACAAATTGGCCGTTTGGGGCATGTTCAACAAGTGTGCAATCCCTGTTTTCTTGAGGCTGGCGGATATGTAAGATGAAATCACGATCCATGCAAGCTTTACCAGTGGCAAGATCTATTGTGGTTTTCTGGTGAGAGTTGGAGATTGAGATGTTGTGAGATGAGCATTCAAACTCAGCTTTCGCCAGCGGGCCGGAGATGGTCATCTCAAGTTGAAACCGGTTTTCCGAGATCATGTTGTGTTCCGGTATCTGGTGCAGTTCGAGCCCGGCTTCCTCAGGGTTGCCGTAGCGCGGGGCGATGGTGGTCGGCAGGATGTAGCGGAGCGATTCTCCTTGCCAGGTGTAGAGCTCGGCGTAAATAATCGAAATGGAAACCTCTTCGCGAGCAAGAATATTGCCAACATTCATGGTATACATGCCGGTTTGAAGTTGCTCAAGCATGATGGCGGTGTTCCCGTTTGTGATGGCATCTTCATATTGTTCTTCGGCCAATTTTTTTTCAACAATGAGACCCTGGAGTTCTCTTTTGCCGATTTTTACTTCCAGATTCAGGAGGACAGCTCTTGCGGAGAGGGGGAAGGTGTAAACGGCTTCGATTGGGTTTGGTTCTGAATTCAGATAGGTTTGAGTTATGGTAGTTTGGCAGAAAAGATTATGGAAAGCCGCCTTAACGTCCACTGATTGCAGGGGGATGTTCGTGTTGTCACGGGTGTTGGTTTCACTGTAGAGACCAACCCGGTTAATCTGTTCGATCACATACATGATTAATCGTCTCCTGCTTTAGATGATTGTCCAAAAATGCCTCAATCTGAGAAAAAATTGCTATTTTTGGACAATCTCCTGGATTTTATCATATTGAGCCAACACTGACCGACACAAGGCACGGGTCTGTTCGGGAGTCAGGCCGGAACGAGTGGGTTCGATATGCAGTTCTATGCCATCACTGATCAGCAAGTGACTCCAGACTTCAATTGAGCCCGGCTGTTTGGGGCGGGGCGGAGGAACCAGAGTGCCTGAACCGGTTTCCTGGGTCTCATTCTCAAGTAGATCCTGAATTCGTTCGAGGGTTAAACCGGCCGCTTTCCATTTTCGGATTGAGAGAAGCTGTTCAAGGTTTCGATAGGTATAGTAGGCCCCTTTCCCGGTACCCTGAGGACTGTCAACTAAGCCTTTCTGAATGTAGAAGCGAATTTTCCGCTTGCTCATATTGACCAGAGAACATAGCTCTTCCATGGAGAATGTTTTGTCGTTGTTTTTCATGACATCTATTATTAACACTTTTGATGTCATTGTCAAGAAAAAAATTCTTTGCTCTCAATAATCAGAACTCTTTTTTGCTGTTCAGTGAAATGGTTACCGGCCCGACGTTTACCAGCTTAACTGACATGGCTACCCGTCTCCGGCTGCCGGCTGCCGGAGACGGGAATTATGATTGCCCCCTCATTGCTGGTTCGGTGGCGGTCGGGACGATTGGTGAGAAATTGGGTATGATTTTGTTTTTACTCATGGCCCGCGTAACGGGGGAAGTGGGGTTGACAAAGAGTTGAAGGCTGTGTAAGACAACGCTGTTTATTTTGTCGGGCGATTTCTTACTTGATGTGTAGAGCTGAAAAACGGAGGGGGTTTTGCGTAAGCTGATTTGGTGTATCCTGATTTTAGGGGGTTGTTTTCTGATTTCTGCTTGTGCGACGTCGAAGAAGACCCGCGAGATGGTGCGGCCGATCTCTATGGCGATACCGGATGATTATCGGATGGCGGCTTACCTGGGTCTTTTCGAGCCCCGAGAGAGCTTTATGCTGACCGATATTAAGGCCCGTATTGTGGTGGCTGAAATTTTTCAGGTAAGGTGCTCTCACTGTCAGAGACAAGTTGATGATCTTGTTGATCTGTATAATCGAATACTTAAAGAGAATCTCTCGCATCAGATTAAAATTGTCGGTATGGGTTATGGTGATGATCTTTTTGAAGTTGAGGAGTTTGGGCGGCATTTCTCTATTCCATTTCCGCTTTTTGCCGATCCTCAAGGACGTAAAGTGAAAGTTGATGAAATCCCGGTTACGTTTATTCTGGAACTAACCCCAGAGGGAGCCCGGGTTCTCTATGAATTTCACGGTCTGCTCCCGGATGCCGAGGACTTGTTGAAACTTATTCGCCAAGCGGCCGGTTTGTAAGATAATTTCGTAACTATTCAGCGTAATGTAGTCCACAAACTCTCTCGGTGCGGGGACATTGCTCCAGGCGGCGACTGCAAGTCGCTTGCCGATCTGAGCTGTGTCCCCCCTCGAAGCCGGGCGAAGCCAATGTTCGCACCATTTGTAGTGGCTTTAAGGTGATTACGCTGAATAGTTACTTGATTTCAACGTTTTTGCTTCCGGCTAAGCCGGAATATGATTTATTGATAGTTTCGTTGGGAAATAATTTAACTAGGGGAGGTGAAGTATGAGTTATGAAAATGTGACAGTCGAGATTATAGCTGAGAACGTGGGTGAGATTACCCTGAATCGGCCGAAGAGTTTAAATACGTTTAGCCTGCCGTTGGCCCTGGAGTTGAATCAGGCTTTGTTGGAGCTTGATGTTCGCGACGATGTGCGGGTGATTATTCTTAAAGGTTCCGGGAAAGCTTTTTGTGCCGGCATTGATGTCAGCGATTTCTTCGGTAAAACGGCGATGGAGTATAAAGAGTGGATCGAGACCATGGAAACTCCGCTGATTACCATGAGTCGGATGAAAAAACCGGTAATTGCTCAGGTTCATGGAGTTGCGGCGGCCAATGGCGCGGGTCTGGTCGCGGCGGCTGATCTGGCGGTAATGGCGTCTGGGGCGCGTTACGGTTTGACGGCAATTAATGTTGGCCTGAACTGTATTGGCCCGATTGTCCCGGTGAGTAAGATGATTGGTCGTAAAAGGGCTTTGGAGCTGCTTTTCGACGGTCAGTTGATTAAAGCTGGTAAGGCTTTGGATATGGGGCTTGTCAACCGGGTGGTGGCTGATGATGAACTCGAAGCCGAAACCCGTAAATGGGCCGCTGAACTGGCACAAAAGAGCCCAATTGCCTTACAGATTGCCAAAACCGCTTTCTATGGGGCCGCTGATCAGGATTACTATAAGGCTTTCGAGTATATGAATGAGGCTTTTGCCCGTATGTGTACAACCGAGGATGCAGCCGAAGGGATTAAGGCTTTTATGGAGAAACGGACACCTAACTGGCAGGAAAAATAGCCGATTCTTCGATCTGTCTCGGTGTGGGGACATACCTCCAGGCCGGGCTTAAGCCCGTGACAGGCTGAGCTGTGTCCCCTGTTATGGAAAGCGAAGCGGTATTTACCGCTATTTGCTATAGCTTTATGGTGGGCACCTGAATAGTCAGCTTTTTTCTTTTAAGGCTCTAAGGAATGCGGCCGCTTTGGTGCGGGTCTCCTGATATTCGTCGTTGGGGTCTGAGTCGGCAACGATGCCGCCGCCGACCTGGAAATAGAGGTGGTTGTTGCAGGCAACAGCGGTGCGGATCGCAATATTAAAGTCGAGATCGCCGGAAAAGTCGAAATAGCCGATTGAGCCGGTATAGACGCCGCGGCAAGTCGATTCAAGTTCGTCGATGATCTCCATTGAACGCAGTTTTGGCGCCCCTGTGATTGAACCGCCGGGAAAGGAGTTGAAGAGACAGTCGCTGCTGCTTTTTCCCGGCCGGATCCGGCCCGCCACGGTAGAGACCATATGGTGGACGTTGGCGTAGCTTTCCAAAATCTGCATTTCGGGCACATGGACACTGCCGTAAGCGGCGACCCTTCCCAGATCATTACGTTCAAGATCGACAATCATAATATGTTCAGCCCGGTCTTTGGGGCTTAAAAGGAGTTCTTGGCCGAGAGCTGAATCTTCTTTGCTCGTGGCGCCTCGCGGCCGGGTTCCTTTGATTGGTCGGGTTTCGATATAGTCGCTCTTGATGAGCAGGTAGCGTTCCGGCGAGTTGCTCATGATGCAGTGCTCACCGGTTTCAAGATAAGCCCCGAAAGGGGCCGGGCTTAAATTGCGGAAATGGAGATAGAACTCTTGGAGGCTGCCGCTGAAAGGGGTGGCAAAACGTTGTGAGAGGTTGACTTGGTAGATGTCTCCGGCGGCGATATAGTCGAGGATTTTCCGGATTGCACTCTTGTATAGCGGGTAACTGAAATTTGCTTCAAGATGGCCTTCGGCTGAGCTGATCTGTTTCGTCTCTTCCGCTTCTTTTACTTCACTTTTCCGAGCCCCATCCACAACCTCTCGCAGTTCATCAAGCCTCTGGCGAGCCCGGATTCGGGCGGCCGGGCTTTCAGTTTTTTCCGGCAGGCCGCTAGCTAAAAGCCAGGTTGTGTCGGTCAAGTGATCAATTGCGATCAGGGCGTCGTAAGCGGCAAAAAAAGCGTCCGGCATCTTGAGGTCGTTGATGGTGGTCTGGGCGAAATTTTCGACCTGGTGGCCGAGTTCGTAGCCCAGATAGCCGATGAGGCCACTTTCAAAGGGCAGAAAGCCACTCTCTTTAGGTCTTTGCCAGCGTTTTTGCAATTTATCGAGAAAAGGAAAGAAAGGGCTTTGGTGCTCGGTTTTTTCTCCACTCAGGCAGTTCTCTTCAGTAATATTGCAGCCGTGGGCGGTGATTTTTAGAAAAGGGTCAGCTGCCAAAAAGGAGAAACGGCCCAGTTTTCCGGCATCAACATTAGCATCAAGCCAAGCTGGAACCGGCTTTTCCGAGAGTTTGAGAAAGAGGGCCGCAACGGATGGCGGACTATCGACGGATTCAATAAGTAACATGGCGCGGCACCTTAGACGAAAGTATGAATAACGTCAAGACCCGATGGCGTCGTAAAAAGTTCCGATATCCTGCGTTGTTGTGGTTTTCCAGACACTCGACATACTGTATGTATGGTCTCGCGCCTGAAAAACCACAACATCTTGTTTATCGAAATTTTTACTTAGCCATTCCGCTTTAACTGGTGATGGCGAAAAAATATTATTAAAAGGGGCAGCAGAATGACAAATCCGGCCACGATTGTCGGCAGGTCGGGGTGGCGGGCGAAGAAGGTTGCTTGCCGGCATGGGGTGATGGTGGCCTCGATCAGGCCCTCTTGGTTTAAGGGGAGTTGTTGTTCAATCTCTCCTTGCGGATTGATGATCGCGGAGATTCCGGTGTTGGCACAGCGCACGATATAGCAGCGGTTTTCTAAAGCGCGCAGGCGGATATTTAGGAGGTGCTGGCGTGGGCCGGGGGAGTCGCCGAACCAGGCGTCATTGGTGAGGTTGATGAGGAGGTTGGCCCCGGCGCCAAAAAAGCGGGCCGTAAAGGCCGGGAAGACCCCTTCGAAACAGACTGAAGGGGCAATTTTGAGCGGGTCTTTTTGGGGGGAATCGCGATTGTCTCCTTTCGCTAAACTGAAATTGCGAATTTTAGCACCTGATGAGTAGTCAAGACCCGGAACAATCTTGCTGATGAAAGGGAAAAATTTGGCCAGCGGGGTAAATTCGCCATAGGGAACCAGCTTAATTTTGTTATAGATTTGCCGTTGGTTATCGGGCGTAAAGAGAAAAATGGAGTTATAGAGCCTTTTTTGCGTCACTTCAGGATGGTTTTTTTGGGGTTCTTCTATATAGCGGGGGCCGCCGAGCATCAGGCTGGTCTGCTCTGTGCGGACAAGTTCCTGCAAACGGTTGCTGATAGCCATCTCTTTTTCGAGGAGCAGCGGCAGGGCTGATTCCGGCCAGACGATCAGGTCGGGTTTGTATTTTAAGCCCTTGCGGGTCATGGTGATCATCTTTTCAATGATCTTGTCCCGATTTTCCGGGCGCCACTTCTCTTTTTGCGGAATATTGGGTTGAACTACGACAATTTTGGTCGATGTGGTATAATTAAGTGTTTGGCTCGGTTCCTGGAGCGCTGTTTTAGCGGCTGAGTTTTTACCCGCTAAAAGGGCTAGAATCAAGATCGGGCCAAGCAGGGAAAAGGCATAAAGTCCAGCGTTTCTTCTTCTCTTTTTCAAGAGAGCATGGGCGCTCAAGTAGAGTCCGATATTGCCGAGAACAATCAAGCCGGAGAGCAGGCGGACGCCGCCCCAGGGTAGGAGCCAGTTAAGCAGCTGGTTGTCAATTTGGGTCAAACCCAGAGGATGCCATGGGAATCCGCCGAGAAACGAGCCGCGCAGATCTTCGAAAAGAATCCAGGCCGCCGCCGCTGTCAGGGCGCTGATAATGTTTCCCCATGGTGATTTCAGGGCCGGCAGGTTGCGAAGATAGTGCCAAAGACCGGTAAAGAGCGCCAGGTAGAGCGCCATGTAGAGGGCCAGCAGGCCCATCACGATCGTGACTACAGCCTGGGGCAGGTTGGTGAATCCGGCAATTGAGTTGGTAATCCAGAAAAGCTCAATAAAATTAAAGCAGAAACCAGCCAGCAGGCCAATGCCGCAGGCCCGGCGCCGAGAGCTGCTCCTCTCCGCAATTGCCAGTAAAGGGATAAGCGTGATAAAGGCCCAAGTCCAGCTATAAGCGTGGAGGTTGAAGCTTAGATAGAGGGTGGCCGCAGAGCCCAGAGCCCCCGCTAGGAGGCTGCCCGAGAATGCTCTTTTTCCCCAACTCTTCGTTATGCTCAAAAAATTATCCTCAGAATATTGTACATATGCTTGCGGTAATTTTCTTCGCATGCCTCGATTTGAGAAAAAAACTCTATTCCCGGACAATCTCCTTGAAAAAAAACGGCTTGAATCACGATTTTTCAGTTTCCTGAGGGGCGGGGTTTTGCTCATCCGGGTTGGGTGGCGTTTTTATTGCCGGCGTGGAAGTCTTTTGTGAAGTTGCCGGGGTTCTCGATTGCTCTTCAAGTTGTCGCAGGCGGATTTTTTTTACCCTTCTCTTATCAGCTTCTTCAATGGTCAAGGAGAGATTTTTGTAGACCATACTTTCCCCGGCTTGCGGAATGCTGCCGCTCAAAAAAACCACCAGTCCGCCAACGCTCTCAAATTTCCCCCGGTTATCGATCTCAAGCCCGAAAAGTTCTTCAATATCTTCAATCTCAGTTTTAGCGTTGACCAAGTAGGAGCCGTCATCAAGCTCTTCAATGAGTTTTTCGCTCTCTTCGATCAGGCGGTGTTCTTCGTAGATTTTACCGATAATCTCTTCCACCAGATCGCTGATTGTGACCAGGCCCGAGGTGCCGCCGTACTCATCGACAGCCACTGCGATATGGATACCTTTGATTCTGAATTCCTGGAGCAGTTCCTGAACTTTTTTGGTTTCAGGGACAAAGTAGACCGGCCGCATGATTTCGCGCGGGTGAATTTGGCTTAAGTCCTGATCTAGATGTTTGAGAATGTCTTTGGCATAGAGAATGCCGATAACCTGGTCAAGATTGTCGTGAAAAATCGGGTAGCGGGAGAAGCCCTGGCTGGTGATTGTCTCAAGTTCTTCGAGGATGCTGTGATCCGCTTCAATCGCCGCAAATTCAGTGCGCGGAACCATCACCTCCTGAACCTGGGTCTCCTTGAGCTGGATGACGCTGCTCAGCATCTCATGGGTGTCGTCGGTGATAACCCCGGTTTCACCACTGGCGTTGATAATCTCAAAGAGCTCTTCTTCGGTTGGCGGCGGCTCATGCTCGCCCTGCAACAGTCCCTTCAATCGATCCAGCAGACCTTTCTCTTTATCGCTCAACTATGCCTCCTAACTGCTTGTAGTGGGTTCAGAATAAAACTTGTTACCAGGTTAAGTCAAGTATAATTGAAGATGTTCGGGTTAAATTCATGAAAAACGATTAAAGCTTGCCGTTTTTTTTGTGAAAATGATATATATGATGGATAGCTGAATAGTTGTATTAATTAATAATGAGGAAGCTTTTTTGAACCCTGTTGATAAATATAAGAATGTTCTGATTATTCGTTTAAGCGCAATTGGCGATGTGTTGCGTACCCTGCCGGCGATCAATGCTTGGCGCGAACGTTATCCTGAAGCCAGGTTTACCTGGCTGGTTGAGCCTGCCGCCGCCTCGGTGCTCGAAGGGCACGTTGCTCTTGACCGTATTTTGATCTTTGAACGCGGGCTTTTCAGCGGATTCTTGCGCTCTCCTAAACGTCTGCTAAGTGGCCTAATTTCACTTTTTAGATTGCTTGGCGAACTTCGTTCGGGAAAATTTGATCTGGTTGTCGATTTTCACGGGATTTTAAAAAGCGGCCTTTTTGCCTGGCTCAGCGGCGTGCCGGAACGGGTCGGTTTTGCCCGGCCGGATGCCAAAGAGGGCAGCCACCGTTTTTATACCCGTCATTTTAAACCTGTAAATTCAGAGCTTAATCGGGTTGCCCGGGCTTTGGCATTTGTCGAGTTTCTTGGGGTTCAGGTTGAGGGGCCGGTTAGTTATCAACTGCCGATAACTGCTGCTCATCACGAGCGTGCGGCAGAGTCTCTGGCGGGGCTTGAAAAAATGGCGGCTACCGGGCCGATTGTCGCTCTCCATCCCGGCAGCAGTCCCAAAACCGCCTATAAACGCTGGCATCAAAATGGTTACGTTGGCTTGATTAATGCTCTGGTTGAAAAACTTGGGGCTCGGGTTATTTTGACTTGGGGGCCGGGTGAGCGGGAAACGGTTGAACTGATTGCCGGAAATCTGCGGGTGCCGGTGGTAGTCGCGAAAAAAACCTCTTCCCTGCTCGAACTTGCCGCTATATTTGCAGCCTGTGACCTCTATGTCGGCGGTGATACCGGCCCTATGCACCTTGCCGTCGCCTTGGATACTCCGGTGGTCGCCATTTTCGGACCAACTCACCCTCAGGTCAATGCTCCCTATGGAGCTCCCTATCGTCTTGTCCGCCACCCTCTGCCCTGCAGTCCCTGTCGTCAACGCTCCTGCAAAAGTCATCTCTGCCTCGAAGCCATCGGCTGGCGCCGGGTTTTTTCAGAAGTTGAAAATTTACTCAACGGAACCAGAAAAAAAAGAGAGTAAGAAAATACTCGAACTCAGATTGGGAAGGGTCTCCAAATGTACTTTTATGGTAACTATTCAGCATAATGTAGTCCTCAAACGATCTCGATGCGGGGACATTGCTCCAGGCGGCGGCGCAAGCCTTTATGCCGATCTGAGCTGCGCTGTGAGCGAAGCGAGGAAGTACTCTTGGGGTG
>JAYEGS010000376.1:0-7751 GCA_034659215.1 Pseudomonadota bacterium
TGAAAAAATGGAGCGTGGCCTGCTTAATCCTGAAGGTGCTAAGGTTGCGGGAACCCGCTTTGCCCCATTGCCGACGACAGTTGCAGAAACCGGCAAAACCGGGACAACGACCACCTCCGTGCAACAAATAAACATTAATAACCGAAAATTCCTGCTCTCGGAAATCACGCTGCCGCCGCAGATGGTTATTTTCGGCGGCGGTCACCTGGCTCTGCCGCTGGCCGAAATGGCGAGTTGGTGCCGTTTTTCGGTTACGGTCGTCGACGACCGACCGGAGTTCTCCGACCCGCAACGGTTTCCGGCCGCCGACAATGTCGCGACAGCTCCTATGGAAACTATCCGTGAACTCTACACTCCCGGCCCCAACACCTATTTGGTGCTCATCACCAGAGAGCATAAACATGACTATATTTTATTAAAACAGCTTCTCGGCACTGAATATGCTTACCTTGGCATGATCGGGAGTCGGCGGCGTACCAGCCAGGTGAAACAACGGCTTATTGACGAAGGTTTCAACCCGGCTGAAATAGAGCGACTCTACTCGCCGATCGGAATGACCATCGGAGCCCAAACTCCAGCTGAAATTGCGATCAGCATTATGGCGGAGATTATTGAGAAGAGACACAGCAGCACAATTTAGGAGTTAAACAAATGAAGAAAGAGTTGATCACCCTTAATGTCAACGGCGACGATCACGAGATTGCCGTCTATCCCTGGCGTACCCTGAATGAGGTGTTACGGGATCAATTGCACCTGACCGGCACCAAACTGGGTTGCGGCACCGGTGACTGTGGCGCCTGTACGGTGCTTATCGACGACCAGAGTGTCTCCTCCTGCTTGACTTTGGCGGTCGAAGTCGAAGGCCACAAGATCACGACCATTGAAGGATTGGCCCCGCAAGCCGTCGCGAATAGCGATCTGGAAAATTGCGAGCTCAATCCGATTCAAGAATCGTTCATTGCCAAAGGCGCTATCCAGTGCGGTTTCTGCAGCCCCGGCATGATCATGTCGAGCAAATTTTTACTCGACCATACACCCAACCCCAGTGAAGACGAGATTCGTGCGGGTCTCTCCGGCAACCTCTGCCGCTGTACCGGTTACAACAAGATTGTCGACGCCATCGCCGATGCGGCCGAGAAGCTTTGATGGCGTCGTAAAAAGTTCCGATATCCTGCGTTGTTGTGGTTTCCCAGACACTCGACATACTAAGTGTATGGTCTCACACCTGGGAAGCCACAACATCTTGCACCCCAAGGGCACTTCCTGCGGGGCGTCTATCGAAATTTTTACTTAGCCATCCCGTTACTTTTTTACGAGTTCATCATCGAATTGAAGGAGAAGAACCTTGAGTTTACCCCAATTTAAATTTCTGATGCCGACCAGCTTGAGTGAAGCTTGCGCCTTGCTCGAAGAACATCAGGGAAAAATCAAGATCAAAGCCGGCGGCACCGACATGATCGTCCGCCTTTCGCATCGCGCCGTCAAACCAGATTTCCTCATGGCCTTGAAAAAGATCCCCGGTCTTAACGAGATCAGTTACAGCCCGGAATCGGGCCTTACGATTGGCGCTCTCGCCCTTTTACGTGAAGTCGAGATTAATCCGCTGGTTCTTGAACAGGCACCAATGCTGGCTCGCGCCGCCCACGCCACCGCCACGGTTCAGATCCGCAACATGGGTACGGTTATGGGTAATGTCTGCAACGCTTCACCCTCAGCCGACAATATTCCTACTTTAGTAGCTATGAATGCCACAATTGTCGCTTCATCCGGCTCTAAAGAGCGTGAGATTCCGCTTGATGAATTTTTTCTCGGACCCGGTCGCAGCGCCTTGCAAGCCAATGAAATTGCCACCGCCATCAAAGTGCCCGCGCTGGCTGCTAAGAGCGGCGTCAGCTACCAAAAAATTTCACCGCGCTCCAAAGTCGATATTGCAGCAGTCAATATCGGAGCTCTGGTTACCCTTGATAAGGCGGGTAAATGCGAAGCCGTCCGGATTTCGATGGGGGCTGTCGGCCCGACTCCGCTACGGGCCAAGCAGGCCGAAGAATTTCTGCTTGGCAAAGAGATCACGGATGAAACTTTGGCCGAAGCCGGCCGTCTTGCGGCTGAAGATGCTTCACCGATCACTGATGTTCGCGCCAGCCGCGAATACCGTAAGTTGATGGTCGAAGTGTTAACCACCAGAGCCCTGAAAGAAGCCTCCAGCTTGGCTGTTAACTAAGAAGAAAAGGGTTGATTGTCAAGAATAAAGATTTGACCCCGCCCTCTTATAAAAAGGATTATTCCTATGAGTACAGATCATAATTTCTCGGTTGTTGGCAAAAGTCTGCCGCGCTCCGATGCCCGGATCAAGGCGGTCGGCGCGGCCCAGTACGCTGATGATATCTTTCTGCCCGGTATGCTTTACGGCAAACTCCTGCGCAGCCCGGTGGCCCATGCCCTGATCAAAAGTATCGATACCAGCGCTGCCGAAGCCCTGCCCGGCGTCAAATGTGTTATCACCGGTCAGGACATTCCGAAGATCAAATATGGTAACTGGCGCCTGGTTCCGGAAAGTCAGGACGAATTCGCTCTCGCCATCGACAAAGTGCGTTTCATCGGTGATGAAGTCGCCGCCGTCGCCGCCCTCGACAAAGACAGCGCCGAAGAGGCCATCCGCCTGATCAAGGTTGAATACGAAGAGCTTCCCGGCGCCTACTCAGTCGAAGAGTCTCTGGCCGATGGCGGCCCGGTAATCCACGACGAATACAAACAAGATACCCCCAACATCAGCCTCGACCGCAAGATCGAATATGGCGAACTCGATAAAGCCTTTGCCGAAGCCGACCTGATTTTAGACGATCACTTTACGGTTCACGCCACCAGTCACGCCTACATGGAGCCCTGCTCCTGCGTCGCCGAATATGACCACGACGGCCGCCTGACGATCTGGACTTCAACCCAGGCCCCCTACTTTGTTCAGTGCCTGCTGGCTTCGACCATGGAGATGCGGGAAAATGATATCCGCGTCATCAAACCTTTTGTCGGCGGCGGTTTCGGCGGCAAGATGGAGATGCGGCCCTGGGAATTTTGCGCCGCTTTTATGGCCCGCAAACTTGGCCGCCCTGTAAAATTCACCCTGACTCGGGAAGAGGAGCTGGCCACCGGCCGCCGCCGTCACCCGATGAATATCCACTCCAAAGTTGCTTTCAGTAAAGAGGGCATGATTCTGGGCAAGGAGTTCATTGTCCATTTAGATGGTGGAGCCTATAACAGCATGGGGCCGACCGCCTGTTTTTTATGCGGTAATTTTGGTGCCATGCTCTACAACTATCCCAACTATCGCTACTACGGGGCGCATGTTTACACCAACAAACCGCCGGCCGGGGCGATGCGCGGTTTTGGGGCGCCTCAGGCTCTTTTTGTTGCCGAAACGCAGATGAATGTGGCGGCCGAAAAACTGGGTATCGATCCGGTTGATATCCGCCTCATGAACGCCATGGAGAGCGGCGATGAGATTCCCGGCGTCGCCACGATCTCAAGCTGCGGTTTCAAAGAGTCACTGATCAAAGTTGCCGAGATGACCGACTGGCGCGAAAAACGCAAAAACCTGAAACCGGGCCAGGGTCTTGGTCTCGGTTGCTACAGTTTTATCTCCGGCGGCGTTTTTAACTGGTTTAATACCCGTTATAATTTTACCAGTGCGGAAGTTCGTGCTTTTGATGACGGCACTGTTCATTTAATGACTATGGCTTCTGATATCGGCCAGGGCTGCGATACGGTTTTACGCCAGATTCTGGCTGAAGAGTTGGGCCTGAAGATCACCGATATCCGTCTGACTGCGGCTGATACCGCCGTCACCCCGCAAGCCGACCTCGGCACCTGGGGTAGCCGAGTTACACTGATGGCCGGTAACGCCGTCCGCAAAGCCGCCCAGGAGATCAAGGAAGAGCTTTTCAAAATGGTCTCCCTGAAATTTGATCTCAACGTTATTCATGATCTGCGTTGCGGCGACGGTAATATCTACCCTGCCAACCGCCCCGATCGCGCCGTCTCCTTTGGCGATGCCGTCAGAATGGCGCAGCGTGCCAACCGCGGTGATCCGGTTATCGGCTACGGCTCCTACACCCCGCGCAACAAAGGCTTAGTCACTCCGGCTTTCAGCTTTGGCGCTCAGGTTGCTGAGTGTGAAGTTGATAAAGAGACCGGAGCTGTCGAAGTCAAATATATGACTACGGCCCACGATTGCGGCACCCCGATCAATCCGATGTCGGTTGAGGGTCAGCTCGAAGGCTCAGTTCATATGGGTTTGGGCTACGCCTTGTGCGAACAATTTATCATGAAAGAGGGCAAAACCCTGACCACCACGTTCTTAGACTATAAAATCCCCTGCGCCGAAGATATGCCGCCGGGAGTCTCCGTCCATGTCGACACCTACGAGCCCGACGGCCCCTTCGGTGCCAAAGAGGCCGGAGAAGGCCTGGTCTCGCCGACCGCCCCGGCCATCGCCGATGCCGTCTACGCCGCCACCGGCTACCGCTGTATGGATCTGCCACTAACTCCGCAGAAAGTACTGGCGGGCATGAAAAAGATTTAAGAGCAATTTCGGGCTGCGCCCGCAACCCCATTAAGTGGGTAGAGTTAGTGTGAAAATCGCTTCGCCCACTTAAATGGGGTCAAATCTTGACAATGGCTGTTGGCAGGACTTCGGTTTATCCGATTATCTCGACACGCTATCGTCAAGAGTTGACCCCGCCCGAGATAGAGTGAAGTTTTTGTCGCGGTTTTTGTTCGACCTGTCTCGGCTGGGGTCATTTCTTGACACTTGGCGGCCAAAAGGTTCGCGCAAAATCAAACTTTTAACCCGCCATTTGTCAAGATGTGACCCCATTTATGGTCAGCGAAGCGAACTTCAAATCCGCTCTCAGATGACTTAAATATATATTGGAAAAGAATTTACGATGGAAAAAAAAACCGCTAAGAAAAATAACCCTGAAAACCGACCGGAGCTTAAAATTATCCAACATGGTGATCAACCGCCCTGCCTACAACCCAATGTCGGTTTCTGCCGAGGCTGTTTCGGTTGGCAAAACATGATCGATGCTGCCTTGAACGGCGATCCTGAATGGGAGAGCGCCCAAATTCACTGTTCAGAAACCAATTTGACGGTTACGTTCAAAAAATAACCAAAGAGACTCTTCAAAATACCCACTTGTCAAGCTCTGCTTAATCCCTTTTTCTCATTAATTAAGTATGGTGTCCCCAGAACTCCTGTTCCCAGAACTCCGCCCAGAACTCATTGTAAAAGGGGTTACGGTTTATTCCGTAGCCCCTTTTTGTTTCAATGTGTGATTTTTTCTGGGAAGGTGTTTAGGGTGGTGTTGGATCTTGAATTAAATTAACTAACCCTACTCTTTACATCCAGGTTTAAGAAAACGGGCCAACGTCGCCGTTAATGTAACCGCGACAATCATACGAATAACCTGCAGCACCGTACCCTGGGCTCCAACGGCGACAAAGAGCACAACATCTTCGAAGAGGGAGTGGTTTAGAGAGAGAAATGTAATTATCAAAACCATCTCACGCTGGGTTAACTTGCCATCCCTACCATATTTAATTATCATCCCGGCCCCGTAGGCGAGCCCCAGCGTCAGGCCAACCAGCAGCGGCAGAGCCCCGGCCCCGGAGATGCCGATTACCGAAACCACTTTCTCAAGCCGCCGCGACACCTTCTCAAGAACCTTGAGCTCCTCAAGGAACTGCATGACCACCATCAAAGGGATAACAATCAGGGCAATCTGTAAAACCTGTTGCCCGGCCCCGATTAATCCCTCACCGGCAACTTGCAGGAAACCATTAAAATCCATACTTAAACCCAGAAGAAATTGAGACCGGCGGCTAGAAAAAAACCGGCCA
Source organism: Pseudomonadota bacterium (assembly GCA_034659215.1). Taxonomy (GTDB): domain Bacteria; phylum Desulfobacterota; class Anaeroferrophillalia; order Anaeroferrophillales; family Tharpellaceae; genus Tharpella. The sequence goes on from JAYEGS010000376.1 coordinate 5,896, forward strand.
CAAGACGCAAAACGACAAAAGGCCAAGCCTTGACCCCGGCCATCCGGCTGACTGCGGCTTCGATCGGTAAACTATGTGACAATAATAAGAAAAGAGCAAATACCGTCATCTGCTTTTGGTCAAGCTCAAGCGGCGTGACTGCGCCAATGGCCGCATAGAGATTTAAGACATTGCCGAGCACAACCCCCATTACGGCTTCACCCGGCAGCCCGAGAAACTCCATAAAAGGGCTAAAAATACGACCAATCAGTCCCAGAACCGGAGTCTTGCCCAAAACTGTAACAATCAGATAGACCGGCACAATAATAAGTGCGAGACTACGCGTTGTCTGTAGACCACTCTTTAAGCCACGTCCCAGAATCCCGAAAAACACAATTAACTCCTAATCCGGCAAAGCCGGAGTGAAAACCAACCCTACAATTTTTTTGAATAATGTTAAAACCAATGCCCGCCCAGCCAGTCTCAAGAAACAAAAACAGTACCAGATTCACAACAATTAAACAACCAGACAATCGAACACGTCAAGCCAACCGGGCGGGCAAGGCTTAAAAAAACTTGTGAAAACAGACCTGCCATGCTATTTCCCTAAACCGTTTTTACCTGGATCAAAATAATGCTCTAATTTGTGTGACTATTCAGCATAATGTAGTCCTCAAACGATCTCGATGCGGGGACATTGCTCTAGGCGGCGGCGCAAGCCGCTTGCCGATCTGAGCTGTGTCCCCCTCGAAGCCAGGCGAAGCCAAAGTTCGCACCATTTGTAGTGGCTTTAAGGTGATTACGTTGAATAGTTACAATAAGTTTAATTTAGAAGGAGAACGACGATTTATGCAAACTCGCTATTCGCTATCGCATCTGGCCGAACTGGAGGCGGAAAGTATTGCTATCATGCGGGAGGTCGCCGCCGAATTTTCCAATCCGGTGATGCTCTATTCGATCGGCAAAGACTCTTCGGTAATGGTGCGGCTGGCGCAAAAGGCTTTTGCACCCGGTAAAATTCCTTTCCCTTTGATGCATATCGATTCACAGTGGAAATTTCGTGAAATGATCAGCTTTCGCGACCATTTTTGCCAAAAGCATGAGATCAATCTGATTATCCATCACAACGAAGAGGGCCGGCGTCAGAAGATCGGCCCTTTTTCCCACGGCAGTAAGGTTCATACCGATGTCATGAAGACCCAGGCCCTGCTTAGCGGCCTCGACAAATATGGTTTTGACGCCGCTTTTGGTGGAGCCCGGCGAGACGAAGAGAAATCACGCGCCAAAGAGCGTATTTTTTCATTTCGCGATCAGTTTCATCAATGGGATCCGAAAAATCAGCGCCCGGAACTTTGGAGTGTCTATAACACCAGAGTCAATCCGGGCGAGAGTATCAGAGTCTTTCCGATCTCCAACTGGACCGAACTCGATGTCTGGCAATACCTCAGATTGGAGAAGATTCCGATCGTCCCCCTCTATTTTGCCGCCGAGCGCGAGGTGGTCGAGCAAAATGGTAACCTGATTCTGGTTGATGACGAACGTATGCCGGTGGAACTCAGGGAAAAAGCGGTCATGAAAATGGTACGCTTTCGCACGTTGGGCTGTTATCCGTTAACCGGGGCCGTTGAATCGACAGCCGACACGATCGAGAAGATTGTCGAAGAGATGATGACCGTAAGTAAAAGTGAGCGGACTACCCGGGTCATCGATTTTGATCAGGAAGGCTCAATGGAACAGAAAAAACGGGAGGGGTATTTCTAATGGATATTAAGGAGTTCCTCAATCGCGATGAACAAAAAGATCTGCTTCGCTTTCTCACCGCAGGCTCGGTTGATGACGGCAAGTCAACCCTTATTGGCCGCCTTTTGTATGACAGT
>JAYEGS010000377.1:0-3925 GCA_034659215.1 Pseudomonadota bacterium
GCGGCGGCCATCAGGGTCGGCATCCAGTCTTCTTGCGAGATGATGTCGTTGTTCTTGGTGCCGGGTTTGATGACGCCGGGCCAACGCACAACCAGAGGAACCCGAAAACCGCCCTCCCAGGTGGTGCGGCCGAAGGGACTCTCTGCGATCTCGCCCAGGCCGGGGTTTGCGGCAATATCGCCCATGCTGTTGCCGAACAGTTTTCCCGCTTTCCGATCCAGAGGTGCGCTCTGGTATTGGATCACTGGAAGAACGATAAGGTTCCAATCCTGGCCGCCCACTTTCAACGGAAATGACATCACCGGTTGAAATTTGGTGCTGTTAACCAATTTGTCATCGGAGAGCAGATCCCCCTCGACCGTAAAATAGTCGTTCTGGAGCCAGAGCATCCAGGCCGCACCCAGCGGGTTTGCGGTCATCTTGGCAATTTTCTCCATCTCCTCCGGGGTCAGCTCCTGATCTGCGGCCATAAGCGAACTGGCGCAGGTTAATGACAAAAATAGAACGCACGTTATCAGGATCAGGTTGCGAAGAGTTTTTATGTTTTACCAATTTATTCTCCAGTCTTCTTGTTTTGATGTATGTTTAGCTGTTTACAGGAGCTATTTAATTTCCTTTTCAGCGGGGAAGATGACCTTCCACTCCTTTTTCATATCGACCACGATCCAGCCTTGGGTTTCGGCGTCGGTCAGGGCCTTATTCAGACGGCCAATCGGGGAGTCTTTGTCGTAGGCATATTCACGTTCGGCGACGGTATGGTGCACCAGCCCGCCGAAACGGGCGCCGCTGCCGGCAGTCGTCCACTGCAGCATCTGCATGTCACCCTCAAGGGCGGCCTTGAAAGGCTGCTTATCTTTCCATTCCGGATGCTGCGGGGCCAGGGTTTTGACTCGATCAAGGGCAAATGCGAGCTGAAAATACATCGGTTGTTCCGACCAGAGGGTACCGTCATTATCAAAGACCGCGATACGCTCAGGTGCCGGGACGAAATCGGCACTCCCGGAAGTGGTCACATCCTCAACGAATTTGACAATAGCCTGCTTGCTTTTTCCCTCGTTCCATGAGGGCAGGGGATCGGCGGTCTGAGCAACAGCACCAACGGCAAAAAACAGCACCAGACTCATGATTACCAGGGCTTTACATATTCGCTTCATTGTCTTTTCCTCTAAGTCTAATTGATTAGGGGTTGCACTTAAGAGCCGGGTTTTGCTATATTCATACAGGTGTTTTTTTGAATGTGCGGGTTAGCTGAATCGTTAAAGGATGATTAACTTGCCGCGACCTGCGTTTAAAGTTGAGGGGCTTTTCTGGACTTAACGGCAAGCGTTCTTAAGCTGGTTCTAATTTTGATGGCGTCGTGAGATTGGTTTTTCTTAATGGAAACCTACTATGTTTGGAATTGTTTTGTCAAACGAATTTTCTGAAACAGATTGAGATATGGTACTTTTCTACTTACGCAGAATAGTTGCAAAAAAAGAGGGGCTTATGTTGGTTGAGAGTTTGCAAGAGATAGGTCGATGAAAATTGTTTTAGCGCCAAATGCCTTTAAGGGCTCTTTGACGGCAGCCGAGGCGGCCCTCGCCATGGAAACCGGGATTAAAAAAATTCTGCCCCGGGCCGAAGTGGTTCGGGTGCCGGTGGCCGACGGCGGCGATGGATTGGTTGATGTCGCCGTCGAGGCCTTAAATGGTGAAATTCGCACTCTTTTCGTCTCTGGGCCGTTGAAGGGTAAGGGTCGCATTGAGGCGAATTACGCTTACGTGAAGTCACTGAATCTGGTGACTGTTGAGATGGCTCTGGCCAGCGGACTTGCTCTTTTACCGAAGGAATTACAAGACCCCACTCAGACCACCACCTTTGGCACTGGTGAGTTGATAAAGGCGGGCCTTGATCTTGGCGCGAAAGAGATCAATGTTGGTATCGGCGGGAGTGCGACTAATGACGGCGGCATCGGCATGGCTCAGGCATTGGGGGTGCTTTTCCTCGATAAAGATGGCCGGGAATTACCGGGTATTGGAGAATCCCTGGCAGCTATCGCCAAAATTGATATTTCAGGACTTGATTCCAGGATCAAGGCGACCACCATCAAAGCCGTATGCGATGTTGAAAACCGACTCTGCGGCCCGCAAGGAGCCGCCTTTATCTATGGCCCGCAAAAAGGGGCAACGCCAAAACAAATCTTAGAACTTGATGATGGGCTTAAAAATCTGGCCCAACGCATAAAAATAGATTTAGGTATAGATGTGGCAAATATGCCGGGAGCCGGGGCGGCGGGCGGACTGGGAGCCGGTCTGCACGCCTTTCTCGGGGCTCAACTTTGCCGGGGGATTGAGCTGATTTTTGCTCTGGTCGGCTTAGATGAAAAGCTTGCCGGTGCTGATCTGGTGCTTACCGGTGAAGGACAGATTGATTTTCAAACCGTATTCGGCAAAGCTCCCGGCGGCGTCGGGGCTGCGGCCAAGGCGCAGGGCATCCCCTGTTTTGCCATCGCGGGTTCCATCGGTAAAGAACTCGGCGACCTGCATGAATCAGGCATCAATGCAATTTTTAGTCTCTGTCCGGGCCCCATCTCTCTGGCCGAGTCAATCAAACTTTCCCGGGAAAATCTGGTCCGAGTAACAGAACAAGCTCTCCGAGCCTTTCTCGCCGGTCGCCGTCTTCGTTACGGACATGAATAGGCAAATACTGCTTTTTAGTGATTTACGATTTCCGGTAAAGTTTTGACCCATACATTGTCGGCAAAAGGGTAACCTTCGTTAACCGGGGCGACAATCCAGGCTTCATCAACATCAAGATCTTTCAGGGCATTCCAAAAACCCCGGCTTACGGTAGGTGAGGTGGAAGCTTTGCATTCGATGGCAATACGTTTTTCTCCGCGAACTAAAAGCAGGTCAATCTCGGCCCCGGCCGCTGTCCGATAAAAAAATGGTTCCCAATCGGGATAGTTAGCGATCACGTTTTCCAGTACCAGGGTTTCCCACGAAGCGCCGAAGACCGGATGGGCCAGAAGATCGTCATAACTATCCAGGGCCAGGATGGCATGTAATATCCCCGTATCTCTAATATAAACTTTCGGCGCTTTGACAAGTCGTTTTTTGACATTGGCGGCAAACGGGGGCAAAATTCGCAGCATAAAGGTTTCGCTGAGTAATTCAAGATATGAGCGCAAGGTTGTATGGCTGATACCAAGGGCTGAACCAAGCTGAGAACTGTTTAGAAGCTGTCCCTGGTTATGAGCGCACATTTGCCAGGTTCGGCGTAAGGATTGGGCTGGAATTCTAAAGCCCAGCTGAGGGATGTCACGTTCTAAAAAGGTTCGCATGAAGTTGTCACGCCAGCGTCGACTGGCTTTCTGATTTCGCGCCAGTAAACTTTTCGGAAAAGCTCCCCGCAGCCAAAAATCCTGAAGTTTAACGGGTGGTTTTTCGGCTGCTATTTCGGAGAATAAGAACGGAGTCAGTTCAAGATAGGCGAGGCGGCCGGCCAGAGTTTCGGAGCTTTGCTTGATGAGATCTCTGGAAGCTGAACCGAGGAAGATGAATTGGCCATTGCGGTTTTGCGCATCAATAAGACTGCGTAATTGGGCAAAGATTTCCGGTAGGAGTTGAATTTCATCCAGGCAGACCAGTTTGTTTTGATGGTTGGCAAAAAAAAGTTCCGGATCGTGCAGTTTTGCCAGATCTGAAGGATTCTCAAGATCAAGATAGATAGCCCCTTCTGATCTGGCGATAAGGGTTTTGGCCAGGGTGGATTTACCGCATTGTCGAGGGCCTAAAACTGCGACGGCGGGAAAATCAAGCAGACAATCGCCAAGCTCCGCTTCCAGCTTTCTGTCTATATATTTACCTTGCATATTGAAACATTAACACACGATTTGCGATAATACAACTTTTTTTAGTGGCTGGCCACCAGCCACTACTTTAAA
>JAYEGS010000377.1:4025-5395 GCA_034659215.1 Pseudomonadota bacterium
TGGTCTTGGCGTTGGTTTTGGCATTGGTCGGTTGGGTGGTTTCGGAGGGCGACCAACGCCTGGTCCTCCGTGGTCTGGACGATCAGGCCGCCCTGGTCGGTTGATATTAATGTCGACGTAAGTGCGCCCCCGATGACCCCAATATGGATAGGGGTCATAATAGCCGCCGTAATAGGTGGTAGTCGTGCATCCTGATAGAAGAAAGAGTGTGGCAATGAAAATTCCGCCGAGTAATAATTTTAATGGTCTGTTCATAATTATTCTCCCGCCGAAATCTGTTTGGGCCAGTGCTGGGCAATCACAAGGCCGCCATTCGGATCTTCAATCAGTGTCACACTGCCCCCAATGGAGAGTTTTTTGGGTTGAACCAGCACGCGTCCCCCCAACTCTTTTGCCCGGTCTGCAATTAATTTTGTGTCGGCAACTCGGATCGCCGGAGTCCAGCGAACCTCCATGCTGTCAAAGGGAAGTTGACGAATCCCGGCCCGCCATTCATCATGCCATAAAAACCAGTACTCATTTTCCCCTTTAACCGCATCGTAGTCTCCGATCTCTTCATAAAAAGCCACTGAGTCCTCGGGCGTTTTGCTCCAGAGCTCAATCCAGAGCCACGACCCAATGGCCGTTTCCGTATCGGCCGGATCACCGCTTAATGAGTGCAGCAGTATTACTTGCGCCCCCTGAGGGTCACTGATCAACAGACCCCGGCCGCGGTTTTTCATGGCCACCGGCCCTTCATGAATGATGCCTCCGGATTTTTTTACGAAGGCTGCCGCTTGATCCACATCAGGTACTGAAAGTGACGCCAGCCAGCGGGCTGCATGTTCTTTATTATCTTTCGGTCTAACATTAACAATACCACCTATGGCCTGATCATTATTCAAAACCACCGTATAGTTGCCTTGATCTCTAAAGGACCAGCCAAAGAGATCGCCATAGAAATTTCTGGCGGCGGCGACATCGCTTGTCAGCAGGTCGTGCCAGACAAATTTACCCTGATGGTGAACCCCGGTGGGCGGCGATGTGACCGGTGTCAAATTAAGCTTTGAGCATCCGGTAAGTACCAGAAACATAAGCATGAGTAATATAAAATTTGTCTTTTTCATAGGAACCTCTTCAATTTTAGTAAAGTTCGACCAGCCTTTTTTTTGGGTCATTCACAGACATTCCAGGTCTTAATCGCATATTTTCTACCAGCTTTTTTTTCGGTAGCCGGATTCTCAATTTCAATTTCCAGAGCGTTGACTGAGGTGGTGCGGGCTCCGGTATCAATTCTGGTGTTAAAATCAAGCCCAGATTCAACTATGTGGATAATTTCAGTTGCCCCGACGGTCTTTTTGGCCGATTTGGCGCTGGCAGAACCATGAAAA
>JAYEGS010000377.1:5495-7750 GCA_034659215.1 Pseudomonadota bacterium
CCCAAGCGGCCGAAATAGATTAAATCGTAATATCTTTCACCATCGATACTTTTATCGGTTTTGCTCTCATAGTCGTGTTCAAAGCCAACTTCAAAGCCCATTCCCCGAATAAAATCGAAATCGATTTTCCACTTACCCTGAATCCAGGTCCGGTACTCACCGATATCGTTGAGCACCGGATAGACAATACATTGGCAGGAAAGAGCATGATTTTCAAAGTTTGCGGGCTGCCAGGTCAACTCCATGCCGAGCTGTCCTTCGAGGTCGAATTCGTTTTCTGTGCCCCAGGTGCGGCTGCCGCCAAGGCCGATACGGCCACTTAGTTTCAGGTTCTCTTCATTGAAGAGATCGTAGCCGGGGCCGCCGGAGAGTGAAACCCGGTTTTTCCAGGACTTAAACGAGTCGTATTCATAGCGAAAATAGTAGTAGTAAAACCATTCAGAGTTGGGCAGCAACCAGTCGCGGACAAAGTTGATATGTCCTTTACTGGTATCTTTTTCGTGATCCTCGGTCTCGTAGTAGTAGGCCGATGAGACTAGCAGCCGGTCGGATTCATCTTTATACGAGGCATCAAGTCCGAAGCTTAAATCCATACTGACATCGTTGCCGTTTTCACCCTTTACGCCAACCGCTACCCGGCGAATCCAGCCTTCGAGAAAACCGGAGCTGAAAAGGCCCAGCAGTTTAGGTGCCATTTTGGTGGACTCGGCCGTGATCTCCGGCGGTTTAGCCGTTTTAGGTGGCGGAGGTTGGATGTGGAGTCGGTTTTTGGGGATCGTTAGAACCCCGAGAACCGCATGCCGCAGGGTTATCTCTTTTTCACTCTCATTGACAACTTCGCCGGAAAGTTGGTCACCATTTTGCAGCGTGACAATTCTTGCCTCAGCTGTAAATGATATTACCAGCAGGCAGAGCAAAAAAAACAGAGGTGGGATAAATTTTGTTTGCCATTTTATCATGGTTACAAATTCTAAATTATAACGCCTCGAAGGTGAATTTCTGGCCCCCGACCGAGGCTTCGTACATCAGGCCGCCTCGGGCATGGATAAAAATTGCCATGCCGCTAATGTAGTTTGAGCCCAGCTGTTTGCCGCTGGCGGGCCCGGAACTGACGCCTGCCGTCCGGCCACGGGTTCCGGCTTGGGCCTGGGCGCCGGCGGTAATCGCAACGGCTGAAGCTTTGGCGTTGAGGGAGAAGGCACCGCTGGTGAACTCCTTGTAAGCTCGTTCATCTTCGAAAAAAATGATCTCGCTGTAGGCCTGGCCGCCGAGCTGAAGTCCGATGGTGAGCTGGGTGAGGGAGGCGGTTCCGGTAAGTTTACCCTGTCGGTAGACTTTGCCTTTACCAAAAGCCCCGCCGATGCCGATGCCGCCCTTGCCGATGGTCGGAAAAAGGGCGTAACCGTAAGCATGATTAAAATAGTTTTGTGCTTCAGCCGATTCTTTGAAGCGCTTGGTTGCGGTGGAATAGTTGTCTGGTTCTGCGGCAAAGCTGAAGCTTGTCAGCAGTAAAAAAACAGTTGAAAGTGCAACAATATGTAAATATCTCATCTCTTTTTCCTCCTATTGTCTAACCCTCCAGGTTCCATCGCCAGCCTGTAAAAGGCGGACGCGGTCGCCGACTCGATAGTAACCATCCTGTTCCTGGACTACGGCCATCATCCGGCCACTATCAAGTTCGATCGTAAATTCGGTGGCCGGTTTGGTGCCGGCGCTCTTTTCTACTGCTGAACCGGCGGCCAATCCCGCCAGGGCTCCACCAACTGTGGCCAGAGTCCGACCCCGGCCGGAGCCGATGGTACTGCCGAGAACGCCGCCTGCAACACCGCCGATAACCGCTCCGGCACCGGAATTAGAACCCTCGATAGTCACCTCGCGAAGCTCAATAATGGTTCCGTAGTAGACGCTCAGCGAAGTTTGCGCCTGACCCTGACTGTAGACCCGGCCCGATTGACTTGTGCCGCAGCCGGTGAAAATAAAAAGTGTTCCAATAATGGCTAAAAACATTATTTGTTTCTGTAATTTCATTTTTCCCCCCATTTTTAAGCTTATCAAGATTGTAATGGTATGTTTTATATCGTGATAGTTGCGGATTGTCAAATATAATTATTCAGTACTGTCCGGTTTAAAATTTACTTAGACAATATCTAGGGATATCGGGTCGTTTTCCGTAACGTCTCGCAAAATTTTGTCGTTTTTCCCAGCGAATGAAGCCATGAAATTGCGACTGTCTGAGTGAGGTACGAACGAGTTTC
>JAYEGS010000378.1:0-7647 GCA_034659215.1 Pseudomonadota bacterium
CACCTGCCGATCTTTAATGTCCCAGACATCATCCGGGCAATCAATCGGCCAGGGGGTCAGAGTATGGGCCTTATGCATTTTGATCATACATAAATTAGCCCGCGTTATCCCCACAAACAACTCATCGCCAAACCAGGCCATGGAGTGAGGATAGGCATTCCAGCCATCGCCAAAACCATTAGGCGCAATTAACTTGAATGGCATTGGCATTGTCGGTTGCGGATATTTAGACTCTAACCTGTTCATTTTAATTCAAATTTGCTGACTTCGAATACCCCTGGTGCTCCTACGCATCCACACTCAACGGTCGCCAAGACGAACAAAAGCCTGCTCCATTTTATCCCAATACCCCTGTTCTTCCTCTTTGGATATCCCTGTAACTCTTTTCCGCACCAAATCCTGCCGTGTTTGGATTATAGTTTTATGTTCCGGAATATTTCCTCGCAATACCGTGTATTCTGCGGAATCAAGATAGACAAAGTAACAATTCTGCACATCCTGAAAAAGCCTGAGCACATTGTCCCGGGCCTCTTCAGAATTCATGGTGTCGTGTCGCCATGTATCAAAGTAACCGTGCACCCCAAACTTGCTTCTCATTTCAGGAGTTGACACAGGAGACATAGGCAGAACATAAAAAGAATTTACCGAGTAAAAATTAAGCCCGTCCTCTCCGGTTGGATATGAATTAAGAAAATTAATTGTGTTCTGAACCGATTCATCAGTTTCGCCGGGAAAACCGATAAAAAGAGTCGAATAGGTACCGATCCCGGCACGATTGAGGGCATAAATGGTATTCAGGGCCAACTCCGGAGTAATTTTCTTATTCATGTTATTCAACACGGTCTGGTCACCGGATTCAACGCCAAGGGCCATGAAATAGCATCCGGCATCCCGCAAAATACAAGCCATTTCTTCGTCAATAACATCAACTCTGGTAAACCCCCGCCAACGAATATTTAATTTTTCCTTGATAAGCATAGAACAAAAACGGCGCAGATGGTTTTTACTCTGAAACATATTCTCATCGACAAAACAAACCGGTTTACCTGGTAAACTCGTTTCAATAGCGCGAAGTTCACGCATTATTAAATCATCAGTCCTGGTCACAAGCTTACGTTCCAATCCGACAAAATCACAAAAATTACATCGATATTGGCACCCCTGTTTAACACTGATCGGCACCTCACAGCCAATGATGTCAGGATCAACCTTTGACCAGTCAATCGTGATATGACCAAGAAGATATGGTTCATCTTCTATGCCGTTAATCACGCAGCGATCATCATTTTCGTAATAAGCAAGATTTGGTAGACTACGGGGATCCTCGCCTTTTTGTATCGCCGTGATCAATTTCAGCAGAGTGCTTTCCCCTCGAGAATTGACAATATAATAATCTGCCTTGTCTTTTCTCGGACCGAAAAAATAATGCATATGTTCCAGCCATTCATCGGTGAAATCCAGGAGATTTCCCGACTCTTTCAGCTGTTTAATTTTATATGATTTATACAGCTTCGTACCGCCGACAATAACTTGGCATTCAGGCACCCGTTCCTTGATAAAATCAATTATTTCCGTAATATGTTGCGGAAACATAATCAGCGAAGAGGAAATGACGGCATAAGAAGGTTGTTTGCTGAGGAATCCCTCTAATCGATCCTTTTCGTGACAAAAATTATTTATGGTCTCACAATGAAAATCAAGCTTCTGTTGCAATAAGTCAGCAAGGTAAGGACCATTCAAGAAAGTAGGAGTCTGGGCAATTTTCGGGATCTGCCGCCATTCTTTCTCAGCTAGATTCAAATTACGTTGGTTACGAAAATATGACTCCAGAAAACTGTAACTGCATAAATTATCATTCAAATACAATTTAAAATTATGCACCAACCCCCCGGTGGTTATCATAGCCTTATCATCAAAAGTGTAACTGCTGATTACAACCGCATCAATTTTCTTGTCCGTCAACATATGAATCATCCTTAAAATACAGACCGTTAATCTAAATTGAAGGACGCCTATCCCCTCTCCTATAAGGAATTGGCGTATGTTTAGACGCTTGATCTGAATTAAAAATTAAAAATTAGTGTCTTAAAAGGTAAAATTATTTGGTGAACTGTTCCGTTATTTTTAAACAGACTCTGTTCAAAGGTTCTTCGCCAAAAAATCCGCCACCCAGTCCTTAACCTTCCCTCGTGAAAAAATAAGAAAATGATGACCTCGAAAAAAACCTGGAACAGCATGGAGTTCATACGACTTTCCGTATTTATCAAGTTCAACGGCTAATCTTTCTGTCTGTTCAAAAGGAACAAATTTATCAGCCTTTCCATGCACCAGAAGCAACGGTATGTTTAAATTTTTTGCATACGTCAGGGCGGAACGGTTTTGATACGCGGTTTTCGCCTGTTTCGACTTATCCGGAGGCCAGCCAAGCCGGTTTTTCACCCCACTGACACCATAGGAGTCATATTGAGCAAATTTGTCCTTCTTAACCAATTCTTCATAGTAACGAACGTGCATGGCAAGGTCCACCACGCCGCAGACAGATACCACGGCCTTTGCCTTAATATCAAGGTCGGGATTAAGAACAGCCAGCAGAGCAAGAAAACCGCCGTGACTTATCCCCATTACAGCAATTCTGTTTTTATCCACATCTGGAAGTTTCTTAAAAACCTTGTATGCCGCTTTTATGCTCTCAAACTCAAGATCATCAGCAAAATAACGGCTCTTGTATTCAACGGAAAAAATAACATATTTTTTTGCGAGATGTGTGGTGATCGCCTTTGATTCAAGGAGCTTGCGAGGACCAAAACGTTCATCTTCAGAAGACAGGGAGGACCCCCCATGAATCAAAAAAATTGCCGGTAATTTTGCTGTCCCACCTGATGCAGGCCGGGAAACCCATCCAGTGAGCAATGTCCCATCTTTCAGGGAATAAGATAACGGCTCAACAGTTTGAACGTTCTGAGAATGAACGTTGTGCACGCATGAGGTATTTAAAAGACAAAGTATTGGCAAAATAAAAAAAATACGGATAATTTTTTTTTCAACGTAAGAAACATGATGACCTCATATACAGTAAAATTTTGGTAACTGTTCAGGTAGAGAGGCTGAAGGTAGAAGGCCGAAGGTTAAAATAATGAAATTGACGCCATTTTGGGCTATTGGGGGTGCTCCTGAACAGTTATCACTTTCACATAAATGGCCGGATAACAGGCATGGAAATGTTTACATTTTCAGGCAGGCTGACAAGATACAAAATGAAATCCGCTACGCTTTCAGGCCGGAGAGATGGGCCAAAACGGGACTGAAGGGCTGTCCCCTCCGTCATAGGCGTTTCAGTCAATCCCGGAAAAAGAGCATGTATTTTAATGCCATAAGGTCTCATTTCAGCCGCCAGTGACTCCGTCAATCCCGCCACGCCAAACTTGGAAGCGCTGTAGGCCGGAGCATAAGGTTGTCCCTCTAATCCGGCTGGATAAGAAGAGATATTGATAATAATCCCTTTTTTCCGTCTCATCATACAGGGCAGCACAGCCCTGTTTGCCAGAAAAACACCATTAAGATTCACCGAGATTACCTCCTGCCACTCAGCAAATGACAATTGTGAAGTGCTTTCCGGTATCAAATGATCTGAGCCCGAACTTCGGCCTATGCCGGCAGCGGCGATCAGAACATCAACCCCACCGAATTTATCATTAATCATTTGGCGCAGCTGATCCATGTCCTGCTCACGGGTCACATCAAGAGAAAGACCATAATAAAAAGCCTCCGGACAGCTATTCACCTCCTGCATTGCCGACACAACGCTGCTTAACCTTTCCTCATGGCGCCCCACTGCCACCACCGACATTCCCGACCCGGCCAAGGCCAGACAGACAGCTTTACCGATGCCGCTGCTGCCGCCGGTAACCACGGCCATTTTCGGTTTGTCTTTACTTTTCATCTCAGCTTTCCGAGTTGCAGCATGTTATTATTCAATTTCTGTAACTGTTCAGCTGCACCCCATCTTCGCCCATTTAGAGCTTCTCGAGTAACATTAGTACGCTTCGAATCTCTAAATGAACAAATATGGAGCACATCTGAACAGTTACGGTCTTAAGTTCAGGGTAATCTGTTGCCCTCACTGAATAGTTACAATTTCTGTAACTTTATCTGAAGGAAAAAAATCAAATAAAGCGTTTAGAAAAAAAAATGGCTTTATTACGGGATGGAAATGAGCGACTTGCGGGACAATGACCTTTTGACAGGATGGGAGAAGTTCCGTCAGCGCCCTCATGGTGGCAAGATACATGGAATATTCACCATATATTACCAGCCCAGCCATATTGATCTTTTCTATTGATTCCCTGGTTAAACCGGCAACTTCTTTTGTCTGCGAGCCAACGGTGGTGTGTTTAAGTAAATGCTGAAACCGCTTGGCCGACTTTTTACCTTTATTCCACGAACCAAAAGGCAGATACACGCCCTGTTTTCTTAAATTATTGCGCGCTTGTGCCCAACGCGGATCAGCCAACTTTTCCAGCAAATCAGCATTAAGTTCAATATTTTCGCTTGGTAAACTGATTCCTTCCTGATGGAACTTGTCCCGTAAAACATCATTCCAGTACGGCCAGTCACATAATTTCACCACAGGTTGCAAAGCATTGACCATAGCATCGGCTAGAGTCAGACTCAACACTCTTTCAGGATGAAGAAGGGCAAAATGAAGGGCTATCCCTCCACCGTAACTATGTCCCACCAGATGTGCCTGGCTTATACCGCATTTATCAAAAACTGTAACAAGATCACCGGACATGGCCAATGTGTCATAACCGCTTACCGGCATGGAACTGTTTCCGTGCCCCCGCAAATCATACGCTGTCACCCGGAAGGATTTGGCAAGGGGCATCATAATATGAGGGTACCAAAAAGCCATGTTAGCCCCTAATCCATGAATCAAAACTACATCTGGCCCCTGGCCCTCCTGCAGAACATTTAACTGCAAATCAGCAACAGTAATTGTTGACACCGCCAGCCCCTTTATAAATATTCTGCTTGATGCCGGAAGATAACCAGAGCCACTTTCAGCCTAAACATAACCGAGAAGCCTGAGCTGATCCAACATCGCCTCTTCTTCCTTGGGGGTTAATTCGTCTTCCTGCCGCACAGGGATGCCACCGGCAACCGGATTTGTCATCCCGTCTTTAACAACAGGATGCTTTTTCAAAAAATCAGGTTCATAAAGAGCGCTGGGCACCTCTCCTTCAAGATCGTGTGGAACAGGAAGACCGAGTCCATACAGCAGCATGGGGGTCACATCCGTAATGTTAGTCGAGCCGATTTTCTTTCCGGAACAAATCCCGGCCCCTCCGGCTATCAGTATTCCTTCCGGATGATGACAACCGGCAGCTTCACTTCTTTTTATTAGAGAACGATCAGAATTCAGAATTGATACCATCCCATGATCGCGTAAAATAAGCATCAGGTCCGGGGCCATTTTGCTGAATTTACCAGGGCAGGCCTCTTCACGGGTCAACACCTGGGTGACAACCTGCTCCCCTGTGTCCGGATCTCGAAAAGCAAGTAAGTCCTGGCGAATTTTTTCTCTGAAAGCTTCATATTCTTCCGGTTGAATACCGGGGTCAGCAGGAGACTTTGCCTGTCTTATAAAAACCCCATTACTGCTTGGCGTCCAGGCAAAGGCCGTTGTTTTTTTGAAGTCAATCAAACCCATATGTGATGAAATACGATTTTCCGTGAGTTGACCAACCTGATCAACAACATCAGGGTTTGACCAAGTAAGATATCCTTGGTCATGGAGCCATTTATTCAGGTAAAAAATTTCCGTTGTCGTTCCAAAACCATGATCGGAGGTAATAAGAACCTGACAATCATCACCAGCCATACCCACAATTTTAGCAATAATCTTGTCAAGCTGACGATAATAATCGAGACAAAGATTCTGAATTTTCCTTTGTTGGGAATCATCCCCGTCCGGCAATAATTCAGGCAGCAAATATGGCCAGAAAAGATGTTGAATTTTATCAACACCATCGAAAACAACAGCGGTTAAATCGCAGGGATCCGTCTGCATAATATTTTCCAGAACAGCAAACCAGTTCTGTTCTCTGGCCATGTGGGACTTAAGCCAGACCTCGGCCTCATCAGGAGACATCTGGTTATCCTGCAGACATTTTTTTTCCTGTTCCAGGTCAAAACCAAGCTTCTTGATATCAGCTATAGATTTTACCGTCTGGTAAAATTCCGGTGGCCAGGTTGCCCTTTTCAGATGTTTCCAGGGAGTAAAGCCGGAGACAAGAAAACCATTAACCGGAAAAGCAGGATTCATTCCATAAAAATTCAAGCCGGCAACCCGCTTGCCCTGACGACCGGCAATGGACCAGACGGTTTCACATTGAATATCATGGGAATCATTAAATTTAACAAAAATACCATCTTCTTTTTGCATTGGAGTCAAAAAATCCATAACTCCATGATTTCCGGGATTCCGTCCGGTGAGCATGGAAATCCAGGCCGGCGGAGTCAGAGGATTAGTGGTAGAAAACAATTTACTCCGTACACCATTGGTTGAAAATTGACGAAGAAACGGCATGACCCCATCTGCCATCAAACGATCCAGAACGGTAAAAGTAGCTCCGTCAAGACCTATCATAATCACTTGCTGCATTTCACTCTCCTTTACCAATCCTCAAACAAGGTGCCTGGACAAAAATGAAACAATTTCTGATATGGTGATTTCATCCACATAATTTCCATCTTGGATAAGCAATTCCTCAAAGGGAAGTCCTCGTTTTTGCAAACGATCTTCAATGGCGCTGACAAGTTGAACCACGTCAATTGATTCAAACTCAAGTTCCTCTATGAGACGAGTTTCCATCCGGATGCCATCTGTATATTCAAGATCCCAGTCACTTGTCATCTCCTCCAGAATGACGACAAGATTCTGAAAAATTTCATCGTCGCTCATGTCCTGACTGCTTGTTGATTGTGCCATATATTTTTCTCCATTATACAATTTCTGTTTAATGTTTGTCCATCTCGCAAAAAATAACGAGTTATTGTCGGGTTAAATTATATTGTTGGGTTAAATTATTTAGTAACTATTCAGCGTATGTGAAAATGATACGAAAAACTCGGTCTGTAACTGTTCAGTAGTGCTTCATATTGGTTCATTCGGAGTCTACGCTTACCTGGGACTTCGAAGCATACTTGTGTTATTCGAGAAGGTCAGGTAAGCGTAGACTCCGAAATGGGACAAGATGGGGTGCTACTGAATAGTTACGTTATTTGTAACTATTCAGCGTAGGCTGAAAATTACCATTTACTCCAGACTGTAACTATTCAGGAGTGCTCCATATTGGTTCATTTGGGCCTTCGAAGCATACTTGTGCTATTCAAGAAGGCCCAAATGGAACAAGATGGGGTGCTCCTGAATAGTTACCGTTATTTAATTGTAACTTCTCAAGAAATGGTGCCAACCTAAAAAAGAAATCCCCCTCAATCCCCCTTTAATAAAGGGGGAGGTTGTCGGTATGCCACCATTTATTGAGAAATTAGATTTAATTCCCGTTTCTTACCGAAATTTCCAGACACAGCAGGCAGCCACAAGATCCTCATCCCGAACCGTATAAACGCGAACCTCTTTGCTGC
>JAYEGS010000379.1:0-7623 GCA_034659215.1 Pseudomonadota bacterium
TGAAGGTTTTCGAAGAGACTCTGGAAGAGAAGATGCAAGCGCAAGGCGCTCCCTGATCATTAAAATCAGTTACAAGCAAACAAATTCGGACTACCTATAAACCACACCTTTTCTTATGTAAAATCAAATAAATAAGCTATGACAACATCTACAACAAAGACCCAAAAGCGATATATTATAACAGCATTATAAAAATGTACCGGAAAGCGGATAAAATGTTTTTGATGGTCTATTGTACCCTGTTGATAAGCTGTTAACAACCCCGTTAGAGGCTCTAAATGACTTAAAATACTAACCTTTTAGCCAACCCATTGAAATTCATAGCATTTTATTTTACTCTTTATTTTCAACAGGTTACAAATGTCAATTAATTTTTCGAAAGTTTTTTTTCGCATCCGGAAAAAGTATCACGAGATGACTTCCCGGTCTGTGGACAAGTAACCTTCGAAAAACAGGGTAAAAAGTCTAAAAAAAAAGACTTTTTGTGAGCCCCCTCAAAAAAACATTCAAACCAACAATATTTATTTCCATTATCAAATTATGTTAATAAAATTGTCCATCTCCTCTTGACAACCGGCTAAGGCTCTGCTATCTATTTGCCCGCTTCCCAGAATCAACCCGAACAACCACCTACCAACACTGAGACTCTCTTTTGTCACTAATCAATGCTATTATCTTGGGAATCGTCCAGGGACTGACCGAATTTCTTCCAGTCAGCAGTTCAGGTCACTTGGTGATTGCCGAGCATCTACTTCCAGGCTGGCACCAACCCGGAATTATCTTTGAGATACTCCTTCATCTTGCCACCCTTCTGGCTGTCATAATCTTTTTTCGACAAGATTTAGCTCTACTGATAAAATCTCTTTACACATCAGGATCAGAAGCTGCCAAGCATCGGCGTTTTATCCTGATGCTGCTTCTGGCCACTATCCCAACCGGCATTATTGGACTAACCGGAAAAAAATTTTTTGTCACCCTATTCGACCGCCTTGATGTAGTCGGCTGGATGTTGCTGATCACAGCCCTGCTCCTCTGGCTAGCGGAAACAAAGAAACCGGAAAAACTGACAAAAAAAAACACCGGAGCTATCGATGCCATAGCCGTTGGCATCACTCAAGGCCTGGCGATTCTTCCGGGAATTTCGCGCTCGGGGTCGACGATCGCGGTGGGCATGCTTTTGGGGATTGAGCCCCGGACGGCAGCCCGATTCTCTTTTCTCCTCTCCATACCGGCAATCAGCGGAGCCGCTCTCTTAAACCTCAAGGAGATCAGTGCAATTCCCGCCAGTCAGATACCGATCTGCATCATTGGAGCCTTGGCCGCCCTGATAACCGGCCTGATGGCGCTTAAATTTTTAATTATGATAATAGAAGAGCGGCGCCTGAAAATATTTGCTCTCTACTGCTCGGTAGTCGGCTCTGCAACCCTTCTGCTGACATTTATTGGATAACTTAAAAGAGCTTTGAGAACGTGAAAGAATTACTCTACAAAATTATAATGACAATCGTCGCCATTGTCGGGAAATTAGGCTACGGCGGCATCGTTGTCATGATGTTTCTGGAAAGTTCTTTCTTTCCCTTCCCCAGCGAAATCGTAATCCCGCCGGCCGGATATCTCGCCGAACGCGGAGAGATGAATTTGACCCTGGTCATCGCTGCCGGAATCTTAGGCAGTATTCTTGGAGCTCTATTTAACTATTGGCTGGCTTTAAAAATGGGCCGCCCGGCTCTGATTCGCTACGGTCGTTATGTCGGCCTGACCCCGGAGGCCTTTGACCGCGTCGAAAAATTTTTCTACAATCACGGAATTTTCGGCACCTTCGTCGGCCGTCTGATACCCGGTGTCCGCCAATACATCTCATTTCCGGCCGGACTCGCCCGCTTACCGCTGATACCGTTCATTCTGGCAACCGGTCTGGGAGCCGGTATCTGGGTGATTATTTTAGCGGTTATCGGTTACCTGGTAGGCAACAACCAGGAACTGATCAGTCGCTACTCCCACCAGGCATTTTACCTGCTTATACCTTTTCTTCTATTTTGCTGTATCTTCTATATCTGGCGGCATCGCCGGAAGAGCTGTAAGCAGTAGAGACTATCTCCCCGGACATTGGGCGGCAATTTCAGTGGCGATATTTTTATTGCCGTAAGCTTTTTCAAAGTGGGCGGCAAATTCACCGGCCAGTTTTTGCGCCCGCCGATCATAGGCCTCTTTATCCTGCCAGGTAGCACGAGGATTGAGGATTTGCGACGGTACTCCGGGGCAAATCTGCGGGATTTTGACATGAAAAACCGGATCATCAAGATAATCAATATCCTTTAAATCACCGTTCATAGCCCCTTTCACCAAAGCTCTGGTCAACTTAATATCCATCCGTTCACCTTCACCAAAAGGGCCGCCACTCCAACCGGTATTAACCAAAAAAACCTCCGCTTTATGGGACTCCATTCGCGCCCCCAGCATCCCGGCATAAACATCCGGATTACAGGGCATAAAGGGTTCTCCGAAAAAGCGGGAAAAAGTGGTCACCGGTGCGACAATTCCGGTCTCGGTACCGGCAAGCTTACTGGTGTAACCCATCAAAAACCACAACATCGCCTGAGCCGGATCAAGTTTACTGATCGGCGGCAAAACCCCATTGGCATCGGCCGTCAGAAACAGGATGGTCTGCGGATGCCCGGCTACCGAAGAGGGTTTAATATTACTCAACTCGGACAAGAGGTAAGAACCCCGGGAATTCGGTGTCAAACGTTCATCATCAAAATCAAAATGACCATCGGGATAGAGCATCGCATTTTCAACAATTGAACCGTGCTCAAGATAGTCACCCTCATGCATGATCGCCTGATAGATCTCGGGCTCTTTATCGGGATCAATATTGATCATTTTGGCATAACAACCATGCTCAAAGTTAGCGACTCCGCTATCACCCCAACCATGCTCATCATCACCGAGTAAAGCGCGCTCAGGATCGGCGGAAAGAGTGGTTTTACCGGTTCCGGAAAGACCGAGTAAAAGAGCAACGTGCCCATTCGGCCCTTCGTTAGCGGAGCAATGCAGCGGCAAGATACCAACTTCGGGCAGCATATAGTTCATAACCGAAAACATCAACTTCTTGACACTACCGCAATAGGCCGACCCGTAGACAATACCAACCCGTTGATCGAGATCGATAACCACTGCCAAATCAGAAGCTTTACCGTCAGCCAAATTCCGCAAACGGCCCTGATAACGATCCCGATCAAGTTTATCATAAGGCAGAGCCAACAACGTAAAATCTTTATCAGCAAAAACACTGCGCTCAAGATCACCGGGTAACGGACGAAACATATTGTCAGTAAAAAGGATGGTCAAGGCCTGGTCGCCCACGGTTCTGACCGGCAGCGCATAAGCTGAATCAGCCCCTAAAACCCGATCCGTCACATAAAGATCCTTTTTGCCCCGCAGAGTCTCAACCGCATCAGCAAAAATCATCTCAAAAGTCTCTTCCGAAACCGGGATATTATTTGGTGAATCCCAGTCGATTTTGGCTTGGCTTGAAGCCCTTTTTACAATCAGCGTATCCTTCGGGCTCCGGCCGGTTGACTCGGGCGGCGTCCAGGTTGCCAGAGCCCCATTGGCGGCAATCAAGGCTTCACGGTTGTCGACCACGGCCTGAATCATCGCTTTACGCTCAATGTTTTCCGCAACCTGACCACGGGCTGCCAGCATTGCGTCGACTACTTCTCTTTTACTCATTTTCATCCTCATCCTCTTCTACTTGTTTATAGTTATAGGTTTTATAAAAAATGTAGCTATTTATCAAGAAACAAATTCAACAATTCGATTGCCATTGCCATTGCCCCCATACAAACCTTTGACATCGTGTGCGAGATCAGCTGACGGCAGCAAGGGGAATTTTTCCAAAGCCATAACCACTTCACAGTCAGGCATCACAATATTTATAAAGGCCGGACAATTTCCCCGATGGCGCTGCATAATGTCCTGCAACATAGCCAGTCGTGCCGGTGCGGCCTGCTCGTGTGACAGGGTCATAAGCACCTTTTCAATTACTGTAGAGAGGGCTTCTTCCAGACCAAAAATCTCACTGACCACCATTTTTGCTTTCGTATGGTCATCATTAATTTCAATCCGGCCCTCTAAAATCAATGGGTCATCGTTCTCGATGAACTCTTTAGCTTTGGTAAAAGTTTCTTCAAAAAGAGTCACCTCAACCGAACCGCTGAGATCCTCCAGTACGGCAAAAGCCATAATTTTGCCATTCTTGGTTCGTTTACTACGCACTGAGGTCAAAAGACCACCAACCCGCATCTGGGATGAATTTCCACAATTTACGAGGTCGGCCGCAATTGAAGTCGTACAACGTTTAAGCTCATCGACATAACGTTGCAAGGGGTGACTGCTTAAGTAAAAACCCAAAACATCACGTTCATAGGTCAGTTGTTCCTTATCACTCCAGACCGCGATATCATCGGGATAACAGGCCTCACCTACAGCCAGCTCTTCACCGGCAAAAGCAAAAAGTGACTGTTGCCCACAGACCCGATCACGAGAGGCCGACTGACCATTCTCCATGGCCGTATCGATGGCCGCAAAGAGTCGCGGCCGAGCCACGCCCTCACCATCAAAAGCCCCTGATTTTATCAAACTTTCCAGAACCCGGCGGTTGACCTTGGAGAGATCGAGTCGACAGCATAGATCAAAAAGAGATTTGTAGCCCCCTTCAATCTCCCGCACCCGGATAATTTCGGCTGCCGCCTTGCCCCCGACATTTTTGACGGCGGCCAGGCCAAAACGGATATCCTGGTCAACAACCGTAAAAGAGAGCTCACTAACGTTAACATCCGGCGGCAGTACCTTGATCCCCATACTCCGACATTCAGCAATATTTTTAATGACCTTGTCGGTATTGTTCATATCCTCCATGAGCAACCCGGCCATGAATTCAACCGGATAATGGGCCTTAAGATAGGCGGTCTGGTAGGCAACATAACCGTAAGCGGCAGAGTGTGATTTATTAAAACCATATTCCGCAAACTGGGCCATGAGATCAAAAATCTCTTCGGCTTTTTGGCTGTCGACCTGGTTTTCCCGGGCTCCGACCAGAAAACTATCACGCTGGGCCGCCATCACCTCAGCGTTCTTTTTACCCATCGCTTTACGCAAAATATCGGCTTGACCCAAGGAGTAACGCGCCAGCTTCTGCGCGATCTGCATAACCTGTTCCTGATAAACGATAACCCCGTAGGTTTCTTTCAGAATCGACTCTAATTCAGGCAACAGATATTCAACTTTCTGACGACCATGCTTACAGGCGATAAAATCATCGATCATACCACTCTCAATCGGACCGGGACGATAGAGGGCAACCAGAGCAATAATATCTTCAAAACAGCCCGGTTTAAGTTTGACCAGAAGATCCTGCATACCACTGCTTTCGAGCTGAAACACCCCAACTGCGGCCCCGGAAGAGAGCAGCGCATAGGTTGCCGGATCATCTAAAGGGATCGTACTGACATCAAAAAGGTCTTCTTCTTGTTTGCAGTTTCGGTTAATTATCTTTAGAGCATTATCGATAACGGTCAGGGTTTTTAAACCGAGAAAATCGAATTTAATCAGTCCCAACTCTTCAACAAAACCCATATCGTACTGGGTAACGACAACATCATCATCCTTAGCGCCGCGATAAAGTGGTAGATAATCAACCAAGGGCTGATCAGTCACCACCACCCCGGCGGCATGCACCGAAGCGTGCCGGTTCAAACCTTCCAAAGAACCAGCGACCTCGATAAGCTCCCTTTCAAGAGCATTACCTTGACGCAATTTAGCAAATCCGGGTTCCAGCTCTTCCGCTTTTTTCAACGTCATCTTCAGTTCATTGGGCACCAGCTTGGCAATTTTACCGACTTCAGCAAAAGGCATATGCAGAGCCCGACCCACATCCCGAATCACCCCTTTGGCCTGCATCCGGCCAAAAGTAATAATCTGGGCGACTCGATCCTCACCATATTTTTCGGTCACATACTTGATCACCTGATCGCGGCCATGGATACAAAAATCCATATCAATATCCGGCATCGAAACCCGTTCAGGATTAAGGAAACGCTCAAAAAGAAGGCCGTAAGGCAAAGGATCGATATCGGTAATCCGTAAGGCATAGGCAACCAGCGACCCGGCCGCGGAACCGCGCCCGGGGCCGACCGGAATTTTTTTCCGCCGCGCATAGTTGACAAAATCGGCAACGATAAGAAAATAGCCGGCAAAACCCATATCGCAGATAATACCAATCTCCCGCTCCAGGCGCTGACGATAGCTCTCTTGTAACTCAGGCGTAAAGTTGCCGTCATAATAGGCTTCGATACGCGGCCACATTTTGGCTAAACCGTCCCGGCACTCCTCAACCAGAAAATCATTAAGCGTTTTACCTTCAGGCGGGACAAAGTTGGGCGGCCGATAGTTACGAAATTCAAACTCAAAGTTACAACGATCGGCGATCTCGACCGTATTGGAAATCGCTTCCGGATAGTCGACAAAAGCTTGTGCCATCTCCTCCGAGGATTTGAAATAGAGCTCCTCTGGATAGCGCATCCTTTTGGGATCATCCATGTTCTTGCCCGTCTGAACACAGAGTAGAACCTCATGGGCATGAGCATCTTCGCGATTTAAAAAGTGACAATCATTGGTCGCCACCAAAGGTACAGAATACTCCTGGGCGAGCTCAATTATCTGGCGGTTAACCTCCACCTGTTCAGCCATACCGTTCTCTTGAATCTCAAGAAAAAAACGGCGATCATCAAAAAGATCACGGTAAAACTCAACTTCAGCCGCCGCAGTAACCCGATCCTGACGGCGCAAGGGAGATGCGATAATTCCCCCAAGACAGGCACTTAAAGCGATCAAGCCTTGATGATGCTCAATCAATAACTCTTTATCAATCCTCGGTTTATAGTAGAAACCTTCAAGATACCCCTTAGTCACCAGTTGGCAGAGGTTTTTATAACCCTGCTCATTCATCGCCAAAAGCACCAAATGATGGGCGTTATCCCACTCGGCATCACTCCTCTTGTTTTTGACAAAACGACCCTGAGGAGCGACATAGACTTCACAACCGATAATCGGCTTCAGGCCCTTTTTCTTAGCTTGCTGAAAAAAATCAACCGCCCCGAACATATTCCCATGATCGGTCAGAGCGACAGCTTTCATCCCGTAATCACAAGCTCTCTTCATAAGGTCGGGAACCCGTATCGCCCCATCGAGAAGGCTATACATGGTATGTAAATGGAGGTGGACAAAGGCGGATTCAGACATTGAATTAACGACCGTATAAGGAGTGGTTTAGAAGAGTATCGATAGCAATTGAAAACCTTCAATTGAAAGTTAGAAATGGACTAACATACTGAAAAAAGTTTTCCAAGAAAAAAATAGTCTTCAAATCCAAAAAGATGCACGAGAAACTCAAGTATTATCAGCCGACGGTCAAGCCTTCATAAATCGTAATTTTATCTGCCTGATTAAATTTGATAACCAAGCTCAAAATCTGTCACTGATCGGCATAACATCAACGGTTATGTTGCCAGAGTTTCCAAACAACTTAAAAGTTCCCGACTTGAAGCCAATATCAAATCC
>JAYEGS010000380.1:0-28862 GCA_034659215.1 Pseudomonadota bacterium
GATTGACGCACCATCACCTGAGGGTCGCGCAGATCATAGTAATGTTCATAACCGCCGGCAATCGGGCAATGCGGCTGATAATGGTTTAAAAACTGCGGTTTCGCCGTTTTAACATTACTCCACTCCGTAAACCCCTCGCCCCACCAGGCGTTGTTTTCGGGAATGGGGTGAAACTGAGGTAGATAAAAACTCCAAAGTTTAGTCATAACTCAATGTTAAATTTCCTGGTAAAGATGCTCGATCTCATCAACATGATCTGAAATTGTCTTTCGATAGTCGGCGCGCTCGGAAAAACCTTCGATAAGTGCCGGATTTTCCATGATCAGCCCGATAACCCGGGTCAAATCGGCCTGACTGCCACGTTCGAACGTCAAACCATTATCCCCGTCCCGGACAAACTCGGTCATTCCTTTAACCGCACTGACAATCAACGGGGTTCTGGTGGCCAAAGCATAAAGCAGAACCAGAGGGCTGTTTTCATGCCAACGTGATGGGATTACCAGAACATCAATCTCCGACAGACGTTCGCCAAGTTCGGTTTCCGGAAAGGTTCCGGCAAAAATAACCGACCGGTCTCCAGCACATATTTCGACCAGCTTTTCATAGTAGGGAGAGCCGGGCCCCGGAGAGCCATAGAGGAGCAACTCTTTGTTTCCGTCTACGGCCTTGAAAGAGCGAACCAGCATGTCGACCCCTTTATGGTCGGCAAGCTGACCGATATAACCAAAGCGTAACGGACGACCGGAGTCATATTTACGAACGGTGCGAAAATCGGCGACAACATCCCAATTAATCCCGAAATTGATCTTGACCATTTTTTCTTCAGGGAATCGGTTGGCAACATAGGCATCGTGTAAAAAATCGGTCGGGGCCACCATTTTTCGGTATTTTTGATAAATTTTATGGAGATCTTCAGCCCTTTGGGTCAAAGCCCGAACCTGCACCAGAGGGCCACGTTTGCGCCCCTGCGGCAGTTTTGCCAACCAGGCTAATGCGAGCGCCAGAAAAGTGCGAAAACAACTGTTTTCCGCCAGCCGCTGATTAACCGCAAAACTTTTTGCCATCTCTTCAGAACCGATAGCCTCCATATAGCAACGCAGGCACTTACTTCCGGAAAAGTTCGGCCCCGAACACAACTCACCCTTAATATCCGAGAGTCGGGAGTTGAAACAGATACCGAAAAAATCGGTTAAAGTCGCCATTACGGGAATTGCGCAAGCGTCAGCTGCCTCCAGGATAACTGCGGTGTGGTTCATTAAATGGGTAACATGCATTAGATCCGGAGCGATCTCCGAGAGGAGCTCATAATAGAAAGAGTACATCTCCGGCCGATGGTAGAGCTGACGAAAAGATGTGTGCGGAGCAAAATTGAAATCAACACAGTGCACGGTAAAACCATCATACTCGTAACTAAACAGAAGTTTTTCCCGGCCACCCTCTTCTCCGGGAGACATGGCACTAAGAATTTCAACATCATAACCACGCCGCCGCAGATCCCGGGCCACCTCCAGGGTATAGGTTTCCGTCCCATAAAAATGATCCGGGAAAAAATAGTGAACCACCAGCAAAACTTTCGCCACGCTAAAATACTCCTGAGAAACTGGTTATATAGATTTAAGCCCTTGGTTGTAAACTTGATCGTACTGCTTTACCATTGACTCTACTGAAAAGAGCTCCAGAGCTCGCTCCCGATTGGCGCGGCCCAGTTCAAGGCGACGCTTGCGGTCATCAAGCAACTCAACAATCAAGGTGGCCAAAGCATCTTTATCGTGGGCAAAACAGGTATCATTGCCAACCATCTCGCGCACCCCGCCAGCCCGATAACCGACTACCGGGAGCTCCATATTCATCGCAAAAGTAGAAACCTGCCCGAAACTCTCCCGCCAGACCGGAGCCACAAAAAGAGATAGCTTGCGATAGTAATCGGGAAGCTCGGCAAAAGGCAGATAATCGGTAAATTCAAAGTTGTCCACCAAACCCTCTTCCTCAACCCGGCCCCGGTAAACTGCCAAAAAACTGCCGCCACCAATAATATAAACTCTGGTTTGCGAACGCCGTTTAACGACCTCGATAAAAACTTCGATAGACTCTTCATTAAGTTTGTCGGCTTCAAGACGATAGACCATACCAATAACATCATCCGGGATCTCAACCCCTTGCCGGGTAAAATCGGACAAATGGCTGCCGGGATAAATTACCTGTGAATTCTCCGGCAGAGATTTAGTGTAGGTCGCGGCGTAGTTGCTGACAAACACATACCTGAACACGGCTGAGTGCAAGTATGCCGAAACGGGAATATTAATATTTTCAACTACCGGACAGGGGTAAATTTCAGTTGCCGAGAAAATTTTACGATACCACTCTTCATCACACTCTCCCCAGTAATGGATATGCAGAAGGTCGGCTTGCTGCTCATCTAAAAACTTTGCGAACTCCTGCGCATTGGCTAACCTGGAGAAATCAAAGACCGGCAAACCGTAATAGGCCGCCTTCTCAGGCATAAACATGGTGGCTACAACCTGCTCATATTTGTGGCCGAGATGTTCGTATAAATCTACCACTAGCTGGGTTGAACCGCCGGTCATAACATTCGCAATCGCGTGCACTATCCGGGGCCGACTCTGATTAATCGGGTGAATAATTGCGACGGTGTAGGCTTGACTCTCTTTTTCCTCTATTTTTTTCTCTATTTTTTCTTTTTCCGGCAAACCCTCTTTGAGAGCTTTCGCTCTCGCAATCAAACTGCGCAAAAAATCTGTCACCCGGCGGTAACGGGTTAGCCATAACCAACCCCGCGAATTGTAAATTTCATTCAAGCGGCCATCCAGCCACCTGTTCGTCTGCTCCTGCAGCGCAATCTGATCTTTTTGTGACTCAATTTCTTCTTTCTGTGACTCAATTTCATCTTTTTGCAAATAAATCAATTGATTTAAATCTGTTATCTTTTCGCCAAAAACCCCCAACTGGCCCTCTTTTTCCACTATAGTCTGACTCATGGAAGATATAATTCCCTGCTTCTCTTCATATTTTCCTAAAATATCAGAATACTTTTTCCAGGGATGCTCATCTTTTTCAACCTTCTCTTTAATGAGCTCTAAAAGTGCTGTTTTAAGAGGGTGCTCAGCATCGATCAACAACTCTGAAAATTGTTGCCGATTTAAACTCATCGACTTGAAAAAGCAGACCATAAGGCCGACTAAATCCAAGACCGCTCCCAGCTGAGTCATTAGCAGATCATCCAGGAAAAAAGGGGCTTTCTCCAAAGATACCCCCTGCTGTCCCAGGGCATACGCGATCACGGATGAAACTTCAAATTTAAAGAGCTCACTGCCTTCAACACGACTCTCTTTAATGGTGTTGCTACCATGCACCCGATAATCCAATAAAACTTCATCCAAACAGAGAACCTCGCCATAACCTCCGACCTGAAGAATAAAATCGAGGTCATGACAGTAGCGCAAAGGTAAAAACAGCCCGGTTTTTTTTAGCAATTCCCGATGAAAGAAAAAGTTCGAGGTGCTACAGATGAAATTATCACGTATAACCGCAAAAAAAACAGTGCCGCTTTTTTTGTAATAATCGAGACCTCTTTCCAGCCAGCTCGCCGCCTCTCTCTCCCCTTCACGATTGATAACCTTAATTCCGGTAACCGCCAACGACACTCCCGGACTATTTTCCAAGGTTTCATATAACCTCTGCAAACGATCAGGATGATAACGATCATCAGAATTGAGGATCGAAATATAGCGCCCTTTAGCCTCTTCCAAACCCCTGTTTAAAGCCGCCGCCGCACCTCTATTCTCCTGAACAATTACCGTAATTCTGGGATCTGCAAACGTGCGTATCCGATCCAACGTCGAATCAGTTGAACCATCATCAACAATCAACAGCTCAAAATCTTTGAGGCTTTGCGCCAAAACACTGGCAATTGCCTCAACCACAAAATCCTCGTGATTGTATGCCGGAATAATTACTGTAACCAAAGATGTCATTGTTTTATCGATTTCCCATCTCTTTAATAGTGTCTTGCAAACAGCCTGATAAGGCCATTTACTTGCAGGCTTTAGTCCGCGTTAGAATTTTTGTTCGATTAATCATCCACTTGGTAGCCAAAGCTTTCAAGACTGTTTTTAAAAGCATCCCGACACACACTTTTCATATGATCATCAAGATCATTTCGGTACCTACCGATGGACTGCTCCGGCCCGACACTGGTTCTATGGCGCTCTTTAGTAATATTAGCTTTAGAAGCAGTCTCCAGAACTTTCTTGATCGTTGGCGAAGAGTTATCCAACCCCAACTCACCAAATATTGCTGTCAGTACAGACTCGGTATCAAAAACAAGTTCCTCGTAACGAATCAGTAAGGCATCTTTTTTTCTTTGTTCCCACGCTGCAAGAAGCATATCCGCACTAGGCTTGAGAGATTTGTTAACATAATCGTCATCACGCTCAAACATATCCCTGGCAAACCCCTCAAACCCCCTTTTTTTATTAAAGGCAGTTATCGAACAAAACATATCCCTGAAATCTCTGACGAGAAAAATCTCCCGGGCACCTGGTAAGAATTCAAGAACCTTTTCAGTAAAAGGGTTGGGCAGAAACTTTTCTGCGAAAAAAAGCGGCTTTGGCTTCTGCTGTATTCTAGCAACCTCCAGGTAATGATTCGCCAAACTTTCAGCACAAAATGACTGGAGAGATTTAACATAATTCGTATCAAACCATTGCCGCATTTCAGGATATAAAGCATTATCCATCTCATTTCGATAAGCGTTGCCCAGCAACCATGTCGGGTCCGCAACGTTATCCGAAGAGATGGGACTTGTCCAACTTTTATGATCCTTGAGTTGCTGGTAAAACTGAACCCAATAGGAAATGTACCTGGCCTCCACCCGAAAAGGTTTATATACCACAATTTCAGGATGACACCCTAAAAGTCCAAGCGCAAAGGTACTTCCGGTTCGGCCAAGAGTAGTCAGCAATAGAGGCTGCATTCCGCTATTCACTGCATATCCGGAACTCTCCGGCAAGGGATTGCTCTGAGCTCCCATTTTTTGTAACCAGTTGGGTTGAATGGTCTTCAACCAATCTTTTATCGCCCCAAATTGACCCGGCTGCGAATTTGCTGACATAATATTTTTCTCCAACAAAGCATTAGAATACCTTGAAAAATTAGAGCTCCACTTTCTGAGTTGAATTATCACCCAAAGGGATAATCAGTCTTCGCCCCCCCCAATCAGTATTCGGCGCAGTTACTCGGTAAAGATCCTTAACATTTACATATAACGCTATCCCCAATTTATCTGCTGTCGTTATATTTACCGCTGGGGCGGAAATACGGGTAATAAAATTACTACCGGCGGCCACCGTTGAACCGCTGAGGTCGAGCTCATAATCAGCATGATGAACAATTACTCCCCACTGATCGAGAAAATGAACACCAACGCACTCTTTTAATTGAACTTCCGTATCCGCATGCCAGAGAAAAGTAAAAATTATTTTCTCTCCCTCAGCCCGGTGAGACAATTGTGTAAGTTCCAGGTTGTTGGCAAAACGGGCCGGAAACGCCATTAGCTGTGCACCCCCTAATTCTTGGGCCACGGCGTCCCGGCTCAAGCTTTTAAGGGCCGTAGAGGGCTGATAAAGACTCGCCAACACTAACCCTCCAAGGAGCAGAAAAGATAAAACAGGCTTCATTCTAAAGTGGATCCACGATTGCGGCGACTCCTGAGACCGATCGAACCGATCAGGTAGACGTACCAAAAAGGCCCGACAGGGCATTTCAACTGCGGAATAGAGAAGATAGGCCAAAATCAATGAAATCAACCAGTAAGCAGCGGCCAGAAAATTCTGAGGCAAACTGATAAAACTTGCCGAATGGTAACGGTAGTATTTTAAAACAATCGAGTGAACCAAATAGAGACTAAAACTGATCTCGCCGAGTAAAACCAGTAAGGGATGACTTAACAACTTTGAAATCAGCCCTCGTTGCCATGAAAAAACCAGAATTAAAAGAGCAAAGGCTAAAAACCCGCCACTGCCCAACAACCATTCAAGCCCCGCCACCTGAAGTTTAACCTGAACCTGCGGACTGGCTAACAAGACCGGAACCAGCCATAGGGTAACAATCGTCAAAAAAAGAGCTGACAATTCCAACAATGTAGCTCCAGCCATCGTTAGTCTAGCGGTTTTCTCCTTTTCACTCTTATAGTAAGTGCAGACAACTATG
The DNA here is from genome assembly GCA_034659215.1 of Pseudomonadota bacterium. GTDB lineage: Bacteria > Desulfobacterota > Anaeroferrophillalia > Anaeroferrophillales > Tharpellaceae > Tharpella. Next base: position 6,229 of record JAYEGS010000380.1, read on the forward strand.
CCGCAAACAAATTCAAATAATCGACTTAAAGGGTTAATATAGAGTAGAGCATAACTGCCGACCCCTGAATATTGATTGCCACCGGGCAGTTGGTAATAGTTGGCTAAAACCACAATCGCGCATGTCAAACCGGCCAGCAGGCTTAATTTAAACGGCCAGCTGGCCGCCCAACGATAGATCAACCAAGGAAAACACAGGTAGAAAAAAAACTCAGTCGACAAGCTCCAGGAAACTCCATTCAAACCGAGATAACACTCCCGTAGAGGAATCCAGGCATGTAACAGACAGATATTAGCCAAAGAAAAACTAAATGGGTGGCTTGCTGAAACCGACCAGAGTTTAGTGGGCAAAGCTATAAACATAATAAGCAGGGAAACGAAATAGGCCGGCCAAATACGAGCAAAACGAGCCCAGACAAATCGAGCCCGTTGGCGCCAGCCAATAAGTTCCGGATAAGCATAAGCGAGAACAAAACCTGAGAGCACGAAAAAGAACGAAACCCCTTGATTTAAGGGAAAAGAGGTAGCAATACCAAAGGAACCAAAATCCTGGTGACCATGCCCCAGAACAATCATCGCAGCAGCAAAAAAACGCAACGATGTCAAACTATCAAGCTTGATTAGTTTTTTCCCACTGACACCACTTGTCTGCATGCACTGCTCCAAAAAACCTTACTACTCAGTCAGAGTTAACCATTCCGTAATTTTTCAGGGAAGGTCATCAATATTCCAACGACCTGTAAAACGTTCTATATTCCTGATCAAGACCGGCCAAAGAGAAGTGGTCAAGCATTCGCTGTCGGGCCAAAGCGCCCATCTCTTGCCGCCGTTGATTATCGAGAAGTTCTCTGATCACGCTGACATAGGCTTGGGCATTATCCTTTTCCGCAATCAGATAGCCGCAAGCCGGGGTTACGAGTTCGGCACAGCCGCCAACGTCGGCGGCCACCGGTACCACCGCCATCGCCATGGCCTGGTAGAGAACCATCGGCACCCCCTCCCAATCTGAGGTCAGAAGCAAAACATCAGAAATCAGGTACCAATCGACAAGCGTTTCCAGAGGCTGCTCCCCATAAAACCGAACTTGGTCTGCCAGCCCTTGCCCCTGCAACTCGGCCAGAAATTTATTTTTCTGCGATTCAAGGTTACCATCACCAATAACATGCATGACAAAAGGAACTCCTTGACCACGCAAAGCAACGGCAACCTTAAGCAGTCGCAAAGGCTGCTTCTGGCGATCCAGACGCCCGATAAAGAGCAAATTCAAAGCATCTTTTCGCTGGTAAGCGGCGATTTGCGGACTCGGTAGCCGGCCTGCAGGATTATAGAAGTCGCTATCAACCCGGCCATGAATAACCGCAAACTTGGAGATCTCTATATCGGGATAGAGCTGAACAATCTCAACTCCAAGTTGAGCATACTCAAGATTGTAACGATCAATAAGATGATCGTAGCGCCGGGGTACATTAAAGGCGTAACCGGTACACTGACCATCGGCTAAATAATCGAAACAGTGAAATTGAGCAACTACTTTGAGGCCGGGAAAACGTTCCTTTAATTTCGGCAGGGCCTGAAAAGCTATCTCGCTGTTCATAATGTGCAAGATATCGATATTTTGCAGGGCGATAAATTCCAACAGGAAATCGGTCATCGCCGCCGGATCCAGGCAGCCGAGCGCCGGCAAGTCATAAATCCCTTGCGCATAGTCGGCGATTTTAGGCAGCCAGTTATTATCACGAAAAAGGGTGGTGGCAAAATATTTATCACTCCAAGCCGAATTCAGCTGACAAAACCAGTCAACCGTCATCGTATCAGCACCACCGGTAATCAGCCAGGGAGCCACATAGAGGATTCTCAATTTAGCCCTGCGGTTATTGGACTTTGGAGGGCTAGCGGAAGCTGGCTCCGGCAGTTGGAGAAAATCTTCCACGGAAACTTTCTCCAACTGATAGGAAGCTTGAAGATAGTTATAAAGATAGTCCCGGTTGCCTTGCAGATGATACGATTCCGGTAAATAGACCTGCAGGCCGGCTTTTTTATTATAGCGGAAAAAAGATTGCCGGCGGCCATCAATGGTCACAATTAAAGGAATATCGGAATCTTCAGAGCGGGCCACCAGCCGGGCAAACAGAGAAGCGGGAACGGCGGGGCGTGCCGCCAGATCAAGCCAGAGCGCCTTTTTTCTCACAACTCCTGCCGACGGCAACAGATTGCATAGAGGCTCCGTCACCTGCCAGTATTGCCGGGCTCGGCGACACAACCAGCGCTTGTGGTTGACAATATAACCGAGATGCAAAGCTTGTATACGTTTTTTTCCGAGAGCAAAACCGGCACCATGACTCTCAACCGATACCGATTCACAAACCAAACCACGTGATATCCAGCCGGGCAGTGAGCGTCCGACATAACCATGCCGAATCAACTTAACGTAGAACTCCCACTCGTTAAAGCTGGTCGGCATGATTTCATCATAGCCTGCCAGTGCCAGCCCGGCTAAACGCGGAAAAACAACTGCCCGAAAACGGTTTTCATAAAGAGAGGCAACCGGATCAACGATCCCAAAATCCTCTTCTTCCAACGCCAACGGTTGGTTCGCACTCTGAATAAAAAAGTGGGGAGGAGATGCTTCCAGCAACAATAAGCATTCTTCGAGAAAGGTCGGCTCCAGATCATCGCCACTATGCAGGAACGCAATATATTTGCCCTGTGCAACCCCGAGAGCCCGGTTACAGACCTTCCGAAAAGACGAATCGGTCGACAGAACGTGCCAACCGTAATGCCCCTCTTGTGCGATAACATCTAAAAGCTTTTGCTTAAGCTCCCGGTCGTCGTCACAAACCAGAAAAATAACTTCAAAATGCGACCAGGTCTGCTTTTTGAGACAAGTATGTAACCGCGTAAGAGGATCGCCGCTGGAGTCACATGAAACGAACAGGGTCAACAACGGAGCCTCACCATAAATTTCCTGGCGATAACAATGGGAGTCAAACAAACGCCCGGCATAAACAACCAGCTTTTTCTGCAAAAATAGCCACAGGTTGCGATCCGACCGGAAAAAATCCACCTGAGCGCGCCACCGGCGCAGCCGTTCCCGCCAAGCCGAAGGGAGTAAAATACGCAACAGCTCCCGCAACAGATAGGTAATCCGGCGCCCATGCCACAACTCGTGAAAAACCTTAAACAACAGTATTTGCACTTGATTTCGGGCCGACATAGTTTCGCTATTTTTCGTTGCTTTAATAATCAACCCTTTTCTTGAACCAGAAAGAGACGCCCTCTTTTCCTATCCCCTTTAACCCGGGAGCTTCCCATAGTTCCCGAAAATGATCGAGCAGTTTCGTACACCACGTGATATAAACATTAGGCAGAATAATCTCAAAACTTTCCCAAGCGTAGAGCAATAATCCACCCAAAACATACTGTTCCGAATACATACGCTGAGCCCACTCATCCGGGTAATCAAAAGGCCAGTAGATATCATGCAGATGAATATAGACATTACGCTTAAGACGGGGGAGAATATCAAAGAAAAATACCTCCGTGTCCGAATTCTGCAGAACCCGGTGAGAGCCGTCAAAAAAAAGTATATCATTATCCGACAATTCATCAAATACCGACAGGTCACATTCTTCAAGGGGTTTACGAATAACCTCATCACAGAGCTCATCAATCTCGGCTCGCGGAAACGGATCAAGAGAAATAATACGGGTCGACGGACTATTTAAGGCCTTGGCTTTAGCGGCAATTCTCGTTGAATGGCCGGAGCCAATCTCAAAATAGGTACGAGGCTTCAGCGTTGAAATAAACCCGAAAAGGGAGATCGCATCAAAAGCCGGGAAAAAACCGTTATTCCAGACCGGCTCTTTTGCTGAAGCGGCAAAAGAGGAAGAGATGGGAATTGTCAGAAACTGATCCATAAAAGAGGTAAACTCTTTTATCCGTTTTTCATATTCTCCTGACTGAGCCGCCAGAATGGACTCTATCCGAGCATGTTGAGGGACAATTCCCCCATAACGACGACAGCTTTTATGGGGATAGTAGTCCTCAATTTTGACCCAGCCAACTTTTCCCATAAACCGGCTCTGAATTTCCAATAATGGTGATAATATTTTATTTTTAAAGATCATTCAGAGCCACCCGTTGAGGTTGATAACACTGCTGCAAATAGCTGTAAAAAAACTCTACATCACGCGCCGGATGATACTCCTGGGGATAGTAAACAAAAAGATTGTCCGGATTAGGCAAAATAAAAAACTTGCGCCAGCGACGATCCAAAGTCAATAAAACCGGCACGGAAGAGTTCTCCACCCGCAACAAAATATCTTTTAACACAGTCGGCGAAACCGCATCGTCGTTGTAAAGATCGAGCAGAACACTTTTTTCTCCGACTCGATTATACGCCACTAAATTAACCAAAGAGTGGTTGACCCAATAGGGCTGATACGCCAGTTTCAAGAGTCTCTTATTCTGGACTTTAATACTCTTTCTGTGCAGATCCCCGATTTTTGCTTTCAGGTCTTCATGTTTTTTACGCGCCTGATAATTGCGCGCCCCCGGTTTCACATAGTAATTATAAAGAGGTTCCCGAATAACTCGCCCAACATAACCGTGAGCCACCAGATTGACACACAACTCCCAATCTTCGTACCCCCCAGCCATTATCTGATTATAGCCACCCACCTGAGTAAAAGCGGTTTTTCGAAAGACGGCGTAACCCATCTTGTTCTCTTCCAGCGCGAGCGCCGGATAACTGTCTCTCGTTTGCCAAATAAATTCATCAGCTCCGGTCGAATTGGTCCAAGTATAAACAAAGAAATGCTCAGGTGAATTTTCAAGAAAAAGAAGACATTTTTCAAGAAATGTCTTCTCAATCGTATCATCCGCGTCAAGTGAGAAAATATATTTTCCGCACGTTTTGGCAATCGCATTGTTGCGCGCCGCAATCACTCCCTGATTGGGCTGCTGCATGACCTTAAGGTTTGACCGCTGCAACTTTTTCAACGCATCGATCCGAGTTATGGTTTCCGCATCGGTCGAACCGTCATCAATCAGAATGACTTCAAAATTTTGCCACGACTGAGCCTCTAAACAGCCAAGTACCCGATCGAGATAAGCGCCATAATTATAACAGGTAACGATCACGCTAACCAAAGGCCCCGACCACGGCTGCTGATTGCTCTCCTCCGGCTCAATTGAACGATTGCAAACCTTGAACCACCAGGGTGCCAGCAACGCTGAAATACGGATCAAGCCTCGGCGTAACTTGTAAGTATAGAAGGAGGGATCCTTAAAGATAAAAAAACCGGCCCCGGACAATTTCTTCACCCCGGTGCCGGTTTTTAGCAACCGGCCAATTTTATGCAAGATCGCGCCAATCCTCCCCCCGAAAGAGCTCCGCTCTCGCGCCAGTAACATTTCACAGTGCTGGTTTTTGGCCGCCAACTGATCATAGCCATGCTGGAGAGTATAAAATTTCTGTTCAAGCTCACCGGTTACCGGATCTTCTTCGCGGGCATTTCTCGCGGCTGCCATAGCATAACCAAAAGTCGAGTTAGAGACCTCATCCCCGTACAGATCTCTCTGTTCCCACCATTGTAAACCGACTTGTGCGCATAATCGGCTCCAGCCCACCGCCTCAGGCAAAATCTCGCCAAAAAGAAACGGCCGCCGCACCACAATCTGAAAGGCGTGCCCTTTTATGGTTTCATACTGATCATGAAAACGCTCCCATGGGTGTTCGGCATAAGGAGCATTACTGGCAACTCCGCCATGAAACTGATGAAAACTTCCTTCACCTAAAAGAACAATGTACTCCTGCTTGAGATTCTTGACCATAGAGTCAAACAGATCAAGAATGGCCAACCCCCCTCCAACCTCGGTAAAGCGCAGATCAAAACCGCCGATGCGTAAGAAACTCTCCTTACGCATAAACAGGCAGTTGCTCTCCATTAAGGGGCCAAACCAACCGGCACAATCGTAAGACAATCCCTGGCTCAGCTTAAAGAGTTCATAACCGTTGTGACGCCAGTCTACGGTTGCCAAAAGTGCATCTTCCTGCTTCTGATTATAGCCTTTACTAACGGAACTGTTCTGAATTTCCGGCCCTAAATGAAAACCGACAACCGTTATGAAAGGGTCGGCAAAGGCCCGAAAAACCCGCAAGGCATTTGCAATTATCCCGGGCGAGAGCATATGCGCACCATCAATCATTACCATGATATGAGAGCCTCGGCAATGATCAACAGTTTTATTAATAGCCTCTACGGGAGAAGGGCTTTCGGTGGCATGAAAAAGGTAATTAAAATTGGCGCCGAAACCTTCGACAAATTCGGCTGAAAGGGGAGCGGTCGAACCATTATCAACCACAATAACTTCATATTGTTCCGGGGCTACATCTTTTTGATAGGCGCAGGAGAGCGTATAGAGAGTACGCTCGGCCTCCCTGCGCATATTGAAAAAAACGACAATGATCGATAAAAAATGATTTTTACTCACAATTTTAATCTTTTAACTGAAAATCAAGAGAATACTCCATCCCGAACATTCCATGGAGAGGTTTTTCCCGGATGCAGTTCACGACAAAGGCTTCATGAATCCAATGTTCCTGCTTATGATCCTCTATAATGCCATCGGCAATAGCCACTGTAAATGCGTAGGTTCCCGCATTCAGATCGGGCCAGACAAAGCTGTATTTGACCTCAATCACATTGCCCGGAATAAATAACTCAAGCTCCCGATCACTGGTAATCAGATCGTGAAATCCCATGACCATCAATCCAAGGCGATCAGCCACGCCAAAACCGACAATCGGCTGCTCCAGACTCTCTTTGAGTTGCATGCTGAAAATTAAATTAAGACAGTCGCCACAAAAAACATTTTTCTTGCTCTCGCCGTTAACTCCAACCAATCGGCTTGATATAATTTTGGCTTTCCCCGTGCCAAAAGAGTCGACACTGGCCTCTTCAAGCAAAGTCGAGGAGACTACGTTACCATCCGTGTCCGTGGCTGTCGACAATTGTGATATTTCTGTCGTCAAAGTTTCCTGATCTTGCTCAGCTTGCCGGTCAAAAACTTGCCCCGTACCTTCATAAGTCGCTTCAGTATAGAGTCTGGCGATCTCCTTGGGCTCGCCCGACATAACCATCCGCCCCTTATCCAACCAGAGGGCCCGGTCACAGAGAGAGAGAACCGCATTCATATCATGCGAAACAAACAAAATTGTACACTTATCTTTTAAAACCCGAATCCGGGCCATACATTTGTGTCTGAACTTGGCATCGCCGACGGCCAAAGCCTCATCAATCACCAATATATCCGGGTCGACATGGATGGCCACGGCAAAGGCGAGGCGCATCATCATACCACTGGAATAACTTTTTACCGGCTGTTCGACAAAGTCGCCGATATCAGCAAAAGCGATAATCTCATTATAACGCGACTTCATTTCGCTACGACTGAATCCGGCCAGAATTCCGCTGAAAAAGACATTCTGCCGACCTGTAAATTCGGGATTAAAACCCGCCCCCAACTCCAGTAAGGCCGACACTTTACCCCGAACTTCAACCTCTCCGGAAGTTGGCTTGGTCACTCCGCAAATAATTTTAAGCAAAGTTGACTTGCCGCTACCGTTGAAACCGATAATGCCGTAGACTTGGCCTTTAGGCAGCTCAAAACTGACATCACGCAAAGCATAAAATTCTTTGTAGTATTTTTTTTTGAACGGATGCAAAGCCTCTTTCAAACGATCTTGAGAAGAATCATACAGATGATATGATTTTGACAAGCCGGTGACTTTTACTGCACTCTCACTACAAAACTCTTTCATATCACAACACATCTGCTACAAGACATCCGGAAAATGCCATTTCAAACGACGAAAGACCAATGCCCCAACAACCAATAAAACCAGAGTTACACACCAAAAATAGATACCGCCCCGCCAATCTAACCAGAACGGCCGACAATAGACAAAGGCCTCCCGATAGCCACGAATTATATAATAGATCGGATTAAGGCGCAAAAACATCTGCACCTTTTCCGGCATAATCTTGATATTCCAGATAATCGGTGTTGCCCAGAAGGTGATTTGCAAAACAAGCTGGACAATCTGGCCGACATCACGAACAAAAACATTGATTGCACTGGTAAGCCAGCTGATCCCTAAAGCCAAAACTATAATACAACAGTAATAATAGAGAACCTGTAGTGCAAAAAAAGTTATGGGAACCCCATTGGCGAGTAATAATATTACTAATAATATTAAAAAAACCAAATGGTTAAGCATAGATGAAACAATTTTTACAACCGGCAATATCTGCGAAGGAAAATTAATCTTTTTTATCAAATGAGGATTACTAACTATCACTCCTGTCGATTCAGCCACAATTCCACTGAAAGCAAACCACGCCGCCATACCAGACGTTAACCAGACCGAAAAGGGAACATCCGCAACCGGTTTGCTCTTCAAACCAAAACCAAAGACAAACCAAAAGATAAAAATCAGAGATAACGGGTGAATTACCGCCCATAACAGTCCGACTCTGGAGCCGACATATCTCTGCAACAGGTCGCGTCGGGCCATTTCCCAGATCAACTGGCGACGGTCGAAAAGCAGTCGGATAAACTCGATAAAGGCCCGGTAAAGCCCTCTTAATCTTAATACTATCACTTAAGTTAACCTTATTTTTTTATCCGGGCAAGATTATCCGACAAGGTTCGGGCTATAGTCGGCCAATCATTTGCCGTCAGGGAAAAATATGTTTCTCGTTCCGGGATATCACTATAGTCCAATGCGCCGTATTGCTCGACTATAGCGTCATAGTTATTTTTCAGAAGCCGGGATTGACAATCCAGGCCCGTGACAAAGCAGAGCCCGGCCGGATAGGTCGGCACCGTAAAGATTGAGAGATCCGCGCGCTCCTGTTTGAGGCAGGGGATAATTTTCCAGACATCTCCACTCCAGAAAATTGTCTTTCGTTGACGCTCCGCCGTGCGCCGGTCAAGCGGCAAACAGTCATGAATCATAATAATTGAATCGGGAGCAGCATTTTTTTCTAAATTAATAAAATCTCTAAGGACTTGTTCAAAAATATGCAGGCCATCTATAAATGCGAGATCAAAAGAGCCGTCCAAAAGAAGTTTAAGATCGTGGGCCGCAAAAAAATCATCACTGAAAGTTTTGTACAGGGTTACATTTTCCGGCACTTCAACAATCTTTGGTTCAGGATCAATGCCGATGACCTGCACAGAGGAGTCAAAAAGGTTTAAGACTACCCCCTTCTCGACCCCGATCTCAACATATTTTTCCGGCTTCTGTAAACTTATAAGCTTTTGGATTATTTCAATATAGCCGGCTCCAGGCAGACGCGCCTTGGCTAAGCCCATATAGCTGTGAATATAATCAGAATCAAGCGCAACCGCCTGCTCAAAGAAATTTATTGCCGAGGTTAAGTCTCCAGCATGAAGACTGTTATAGCCCGCCGCGCAGAGAGCTTCACAAGGCACTGGACATGAAGGTTTGTCGGCCTTAAAGTCTGACTCTAGCTTTCCATTTTGCACAGATATCACTCTCTTTTCGTTAAAACCGGTTAGTTTGAAGATGGGCGTTGCCCGGCTTCGAAGGGGACAGAGCTCAGAGCGGCATAAAGGCTTGGCCGCCGCCTGGAGGTCTGTCCCCACACCGAGACAATTTGAAACGGTAGCTGAATAGTTACAGATATTTTTTCTTTAACTCACAATCTTGAACGGCGCAAACTGCATTAGAGTTCTGGGGGGGGCCATAATTATATAAAAATTTACGGCAAGCCCGGTATTTAGCACTGTTCCACAATGTTTCAAAGTCGGAACTTAATAGATTTCCCAATGAAAATTTGTCCGCACATGCTGTAACACAGGGAAAAACCTCTCCATTCCAATTAATAACCATCGCATCAAAAGGCTGCTCGCACCAATAATGCAGTTTCGGATGCAGCTTTAAATTATCCAGAGCCACCGGAAAATCCCTTTTTTTCCGCCACTCTTCTTCGGTTCCGGTTACCCGGGATTGATCTTTTTCAACGCCCCAGACTTCCTGTTCCTTATGCTGTGAGGATTTCCACTCCTCATGACCCCAGACATCCATCAGATGAAACTCTATGGGAACCCCAATTGAAGCTGCAATCTCTTGAGCTTGTTCCTGCTCATGTTCATTAAAAGCATTGATCAGAAATTTCCAGACCAGTTCCGGTGTCGTGAAATTGAGCCGCTCTTTTACGCGCTGGAGCAGCGCCAGATTTGCAACCGCTAACTCAAAGTTGCCGCCCACCCGATACCTGCCGTAGGTCTCTTGGCTGGCGCCATCTATAGATGCCGATATAAATGTCAGCCCGGATCTTATTACAGCTTCTGCGCTTTGGTCATCAAAGCGATAAGCTGTCAAATTGGAGTGAGTCGCGCAAGCAATACCTTGAGCCGTGGCTAAAGCAGCCATCTCTAAAAAATCTTTATTGAGAAACGGCTCCCCGTAATTATAAAGACTGATATGTTTGGTGTAAGGAGCTATCTTGGCAAGAATAATTTTAAAATCATCCTTGCTCATAAACCCCTTGGCAAAACCTTTGCGCCGCAAACCCGTGCCGCAAAATGGACAACGTAAATTGCAGATGTTGCCCGGTTCGATAAAAAATTTCGTCGGCAACGGACAATAAAAAGATTTGTCCATCGTATTTCCCTCAAGCCGAAGAGGGGAAGACCGATTTTTAAACCAATTTGTTATGTTGTTAATTAATTCTTTCAACGTAAAAGATTACTAAACTCCGGAATAGTTACGTTATGGACACAATGACTGAGGCCACTTTCCAGGCAAAATTTACACTCATTTTTTCTGGTTTTAGCTTTGAGACTTTCTCTCAATTTGTCATCAAACAGGTTGCCACAATAATAATCCGGATGATCTTTGGGCAAAAAGCAGCAGGTCAAGATATCAGCCTTTTCATCAAGAACCAGGATATCATATTGCGGGCACCGGTAATTTGCCGGCATCATCTTGATCTTTTGCACCATATCCGCCAGCACAATACTCTCGGCCACAGATCTCATTTCAGCAATGCTCAACTTGTTAAGCAGGTAATTTTTTGCCTTCTCATAATCTGCGATAAAGGCATAATAAGGAACAAAATCCGCACCAATATTTTTGGCGAACTCTTTTGCTAAAATTATCTCATCGAGATTAAACTGATAAATATGAAAAAAAATTTTGACCTTATTCCGATAGCCGACCTTTTTCAGATTTTCAGCAAACTTAGCTATATTTTTTTTTATCTTTTCGAATCTGAAGCCGTGAACTCGATCATAGGAAGATTGGGAAAAACCGGACATGGAGAAGCTGATCTCCTGAAGTTTTTTCACCGCTTTTGCCTTAAACTCTTTATAGACGGAAGCATTGGAACTTAAGGCAAAGTTAATCTCTCTTTTATTTACATATTCTATTATCTTATCAAGATCCTGGTGTAAAAAGGGTTCGCCCCAGTTGTATAAAAAAACAGAACTCCGGTTATCTATCAGCTTTTCTTCAATTAATTTATCGATTGATTTTTTAAACAGGTCGACATTGATCAAGCCGCCTTGCGGCAACCGGCCAGTCCCGGTTATACAAAAAGGGCACCTTGCATTGCAGATGCCGCTTATCTCAAAATAGACCTCTTTATAAGTAATTTTAGCCATCACTCTGATATTTTCTTCAGATAACCATTCGGGTTGTAGGTGAGTAGATAACGTTCACACTGACGATCGATAACAAAACGTTTATCGCCGGCAATAAACTCCCTGATCGCGGGTAATGGTCCCGGCCCACCCATAACATCACCGAGCAGAGTACCGGAAGCAAAAAGGTCAACTATTCCATCTTCAACAATAAAGTAAGAATCCTTACTTACAAGGTCAGCATAGCTGCGCAAGTCAGCCAGTACCATCGGGGCTGTGTGATCGGCATCGTGGATGATCATCACTTTTTCATCACTACATTCCCGATAAACCTGTTCAATAATTTCGGGATCTTGAGTTGAACCGGTCAACTTGGCAATACGAGGATGAACAGCCTTGAACTGAGAGTGGTCGATATCAATTGAGAGAACCCGACCATGACCGATATTTTCTAAAAGTTGGGCCAGGTAGAGAGTACTCCCCCCTTTAAATGAACCCATCTCAATTATCCGGTCGGGCTTAATTTTAAAGATCAACTCTTGATAGAGCCAAAGATCCATAACATTTTTCAGGGTAGGCAACCCCATCCAGGTTACTTGATCGAAAACCACCTGACGTTGGTGGTAATCCAGCCAACCGGCCAAGCTCTGCTCATTCAAAGAGCTATATTCACTATCTGATATCAGGGCTTTTGTAGATAAATTTTTATCTGTATCCATTTTAAATTCCATTAAAGGGCAAGAGCAGGTGTCCACAACGGTATCGCAACCACTCCCGCCACCGACGACGGAAAGGTTTTTCCAACTGTCTGGCAACAACTACCGAATCCTGCCAAGTGCCGCTATCATCCTGCCAGCCGGTAGACTGACGATTGGTATAGACATCCAACACCTCAAGACCGGCATAGTCCATCAAAGCTCGCATCCCGTCACTATAAAAACGCCAACAGTCGACCGGATAACGATGCTCCGGCCCACTGGACGGAGCAATCAGACAACACAACCCCCCAGGTTTTAAAACCCGACTTAACTCCAAAGCTGTTAACCAGAAAAATTCGATGTGCTCAAAGGCTTGTCCGGAGATCATCACATCTATCGAATTACTAGACAACGCCCGCCAGCAATAAGGATCGTCCAGCACGATATCAACATTTGGTCCGGCACTGACATCAAGCCCCAGATAACGCCAGGAGTGACGCTCAAAAAGAGGGCGGTAAGAACCATTAACATCATAGCTGCCGAGATCGGCAATCAGCAGGGCTTGATTTTGCCTCTCAGTTAAAAACTGATCCCGAAAACGGGTCATATGGAAAAGAGAACTCTCGTGCATCTCAACTCACAAAACGTCAGCAAAGTGGCGTCGCAAACGGCGACTGCCGATAAGCAGAATAAAATCAAGAAAAAGCCGTATCATTTAAACCGCAACCCCAGTACCGGTGACCGGCTGCCGCAAAATCTGATAAGGGGCCAACAATCCCTGACAACGAGCCAGGGCCACAGTTCCAGGATGGACTTGGGCGACCATCTCGCCGCTCTCTTTCTGCAATGAAAGTATGGTTGTCGTAAAATCATCCATGCCGGGAGCTATAACCTCGATTTTTGCACCTGCCCGCAAACGGTCTTTAACGTTAAGACGAACCAGGCAACTCTGAGTTGCCAAATCATGACCAACTACCTCTAAAACCAGAGCACAGAAAAGATAGTTGCGCAGATAGGCGGAATTCTCATGGTACTGGAGATTTTGAGATTGACCTTGGCCGTCGATAAATCCTTCAGTATAGCGTCGATGACTGACCCGGGTCAATTCATTTTTCCACTTTTCAAGCTGTTCCGGTGAAAATGGGGTTTTGGGAGAGGGATAAAGCAGATCTAAAGCCTGACGGTAAACCCGGGTCACGACGGCAACGTAGTAGGCGCTCTTCATCCGCCCTTCAATTTTAAAAGAGTGGACGCCGGCGGCTTTTAACTCCGAGAGGCGGGCAATCAGGCAGAGATCTTTGGCATTAAAGATGTAGCTGCCCCGCTCATCCTCTTCAAGAGCCATGAACTCTCCCGGACGCGTCTCTTCCTGCAAGGCGTAGCTCCAGCGACAAGGCTGGGCACAATCGCCGCGATTAGCGTGGCGGCCGGTGAGTACCGCACTGAGAAGACAACGCCCGGAATAGGCCATGCACATGGCCCCATGGACAAAGACCTCAAACTCCATTCCGGGCACGCGACAAACGACCTCGGCAATATCAGGCAGAGACAGTTCACGGGCCAGATTGATTCGGCTTACACCATTTTTTTGCCAGAAGGAAGCGGAGAGGTAGTTAAGCGTATTGGCTTGAGTACTGAGATGAAGAGGGACACCGGGAAGATGTTCCCGGCAAAGGGCGATGACACCGGGATCACCAACAATTAAGGCATCAGGCGGTAGAGGACGCAGAGCTTTCAGGTATTCACCCAAAGCCACTAGGTCGGCATTATAAGGCAGGAGATTGATGGCCAGGTAAGCCTTGACCCCATGCTCTCTACAATAGGCTATAGCCCCGGCTATCTGAGTATGAGAAAAGTTACCGGCCCGACGCCGCAGACTAAACTCCCGGCTACCGAAATAGACGGCATCGGCTCCATAGGCAATAGCTACTTCAAGCTTCTCCCGATTGCCGGCCGGAACCAGTAACTCAGGCTTAATGCACTCGGATAAAGTCATAGAATGGCTAAGCTGTCAAACTTCGTCATTCTCCAGAGTGCTAACCCCATACTGTTTCAGGTTTTCAGCAATATGAAGAATATTCTGTTCCACCATCTCGCGTACTTTTTTCGGATCCCTTGCTTCAAAAGCGGCAATCAAACTGCCGTGAGTCTCGGAACAGGTCACAAAAATTTCGGGATGATCGTTAAAGACCTTCTCCAGACGCCGGATATGAAAACCCATATGCTGAATCAGAGAAAAAAGCTTGCTATTACCGGTTCGCGCCAGAAAAGTCTGGTGAAAATCATCATGGATACGCAAATAATGAGAAAAATCGCCGGCTTTGACCGCCGCCATCTCCTCTTCGTTAAGTTTTTTCATTTTATTGAGATCACGTTCACTCAAAGAATCTACAACACCAGCTGCGGCAAAACCTTCAAGACAGGCTTTGATCTGAAAATATTCGTAGAGATCCTCTAAAGAGAACTCACTGACAATCGTGCCCCGCCGGGGAATAATGGAGACAAAGCCTTCACTCTCCAACATCCGAATAGCTTCCCGAATCGGAGTCCGGCTGATATGCAGTTCATCCGCCAATTTGGCTTCGGAAATCTTCTCTCCCGGTTTCAGTTTACCGACAATAATCGCTTCACGCACAAAATTGGCAATCTTGTCAGGTAGAGGCTGATGTTCCGCTATACTGCTTTCCAATGTATTAATTCTCATCCATTTCACCTCAAAAGCTTATCTTGAACCACTCTCGTTTATAAAAATATTTTTTATCATTTATCATCTCGGTTGCCTCCGGCAGCAAACTCCTTGAGCAACACCTCCAGCCCCAACCGTGCATTCATCTTCATGCAAGCTTCGGCACGCTCACCATCACCGTCACGAATTGCGGCAACAATATCAGTATGCTCCCGCAATATATCCTCAACATGAACCAAGGAAGCCACATAGAAACGAAAACGGAGAAACTGCCGCACCAGACCGGCAACCACCTGCTGAATCCTACGGTTACCACAGCTCTCCAGAATCAATTCATGAAAAGCATTATGAGCCCTGGTCATGCCGGAAACATCCTGACGTCTGGCGCACTTTTCTATCTCTGTGTTGAATTGTTCCAGGCAGACAATATCATTTTCCGTCATCCGCTCGACCGCCTGCCGCGCGGCATAACCCTCCAGAACCCCTTTGATCTCGTAGAAATCTCTGATGTCCTTCTCTTCTATATCGGATACCACCGCCCCCTTACGCGGAACAATCGTCAAAAACCCCTCGGATTCGAGCTGACGGAAAGCTTCGCGAATCGGAGTCCGGCTGATTCCGAAACGTTCGGCCACTTCCAATTCGGTAACCCGCTCACCCGGCCTGATTTTCTGCCTGATGATAGCTTCCCTTAAATCCTCGACAATTATTTCACGCAAGGTTTTATGTCCGGAAATAACAGAGGAGGTACTTTTCATAAAAAACCGCAAAAAACAAAAAAAACAATGGATAAAATATCAAAAATATGGGATAGCTTAAGCAAGATTCAAAATGAAACTATTTTCAGGGCAATCAATTTGTTAAGTATATAGTATACAATAAAAAGTCAAGAGATTTATGCCATACCGTGTAACCCTATTGTTTGGTAAAGAACCAAGCAGCGATCCTGATTCACGCGAAGCTGTTGACCATTATCGTTCCAGCATCGCCAGTCAGATAGCCGCCGGTCAGACCCTGGCCCGGCTCCACCCCTTAACCGCCGTAGAATCAGATTCCTCCAACAAACCGATCTCGGCTGACAATTTAACCATCCAGGATAGAGCCGATATCATCAGTTCAACCGTCGAGTTGGCGGAAGATGATGGTCAACTTGTGGTTGTCAGCAAGATAAACGGTTTCCCCTCCCTTGTCGAGCAACAGATTGTTGTTCATAAAAACCTGACCATTGAAAAAGATATAAATTTTCACACCGGCAACATTGACTGCCCCGGAGATTTGCTGATTAAAGGCTCAATCATGTCCGGTTTTAAAGTAAAGGCTGAGAATCTAACGGTTACCGGCAGCATTGAAAACGCCGAAGTTGAATGTCGTGGCAATCTGGTTTGTGCCGGTGGCATCGTTGCCTGTAATGATTACCCTTTGATATGTGGAGATAATCTCTGGTGTAAATATCTGGAGAACTCGCGCAT
Organism: Pseudomonadota bacterium; assembly: GCA_034659215.1. Lineage (GTDB taxonomy): Bacteria > Desulfobacterota > Anaeroferrophillalia > Anaeroferrophillales > Tharpellaceae > Tharpella. The sequence goes on from JAYEGS010000380.1 coordinate 22,760, forward strand.
TGAAGTAAAAAATAACATTTTCATTGCCGGCTCCTCTCTTCACAGTTTTCTCAAAGCGGGAAACAATATTGTTCTCTGCCATAGTTCAGCGGTTCTGGTGGGTGGCAAAAGTGAAGCCGGAAACTCTCTTTACAGTGGCATTTTGGGAGCTAAGTGGGCAACCCCGACCGAAATTATTTTAGGTTGTGAACCTTTTCTGGCGAAAAAGCTGGATGATCATAACCAACAACTTGAAAAGCTTGAAACCGAACTTGAAGAGCTGCATGAACGGGTTGAGCAGATTAACACTTTCTTACAGCATGAAGAGGGCCGGACAACCCCGCACGACGCCCATCGCCTTCAGGAAGAGAGAGAGTTAATCGAAAGTAAATTAAATTACATAATGCAAAAACATAAAGTCGGCCTGACTAAACGTGATGATTTGACAAACCGGATCGGGACTTTTAAAAAAACCAATTCTGACTGCAATCTTCACGTTTCAAAACACCTTTTCAGCGGCATTCGTCTGACTATCAAAGATGCCGAGACCCGCATCGAAGAGGAGAGTCCGCCAACAATCTTAACAGTAGATGATCTACAAGGCGAGATCATTAACAGCAGATAAAAAAGATTGTTCATGTGTACCATAACTCAATAAACACCTAACATGACAAAGTAAAAAAAATGGATCTAGCAACCATAATAGGAATTGTTTCCGGCATCGGTCTGGTGATCGGAGCCATCATGATGGGCAGTGGGTTAGGCGCTTTCATCGACGCGCCCTCCCTTTTAGTCGTTGGCGGCGGCTCGGTTGCCGCCATGTTGATCGCTTTTCCTTTAGGCACGGTTATCGGCTCCATAAAGATCGCCTTAAAAGCTTTTTTCAGCCCCAAGCAGTCGCCCGATGAGGTTATTGAGCGAATTGTTGATCTCGCAATCAAAGCCCGCAAGGAAAGTATTATCGCTCTGGAAAAAGAGGAGATTGAAGACCCCTTCCTGGCTAAAGGTATCCGCCTGGTAGTTGATGGTACGGCCCCAAATCTGGTAAGCTCAATTTTACGTACCGAAATCGGCTTCATGAAACAACGCCATCTTTCGGGTCAGTCGGTCTTCAAATTTCTTGGGGGCATGGCTCCGGCTTACGGCATGATTGGGACACTGATTGGTCTGGTTCAGATGCTCCAAAGCCTGGATGATCCGAGCTCCATCGGACCAGCCATGGCCATCGCCCTGCTGACAACTTTTTATGGTGCCTTGTTGGCTAACATTATAGCCTTGCCGATTGCTGAAAAGCTGGGCGGCAAATCGGGAGATGAAGTATTAATGATGGAGGTCACCATTCAGGGAGTTCTGGCAATTCTCGAAGGCGATAATCCGATCATTGTTCGCAGTAAACTTGAAGCCTTCCTCTCACCAAGTCAACGAAAGCCCGCTGACGAAGAGTAAAAAATAGACTCATGGCTGAAGAACAAAATGAAATCCAACAAGAGTCCCAGGAGTGCGATTGCCCGCCTTGTGAAGCGGGAGCTCCGGCCTGGATGGCCACCTTCGCTGATCTTGCGACTCTGCTGATGACCTTTTTTGTCCTCCTGCTCTCATTTGCCAATATGGATATTGTCAAATTCCGGCAGATGGCGGGTTCGGTTAAGGATGCCTTCGGCACCCAGGTCGAAACCCCCGGGGTTTACGAAGAACGCTCCGACACTGCCGTTACGATTCAACTGTCCGAAGAAGAGGATCGCACCATCGATATGATGCAGATGGGAGAGAGAATCAGAAAAACCGTTGAAGAGCAGGAACTTGAAGATAAAACTGAAATCAAGGTCAACGAGGATGGTGTGACTTTAACCGTTGACGGCACGTTCATGTTCGATGGCGGATCAGCCCAACTAAAACCGGAATTCGAGAAATTTCTCGGTGAAATTGCCAAAATAATCGAAGAACACGATTATCCACTAGCGATTGAAGGGCACTCCGACAACATTCCCATTAAATCACCTATCTACCCCTCTAATTGGGAACTCTCCTCTTCACGGGCGACTGCGGTTTTGCGCTACCTGATTGAAAAACACGAAATCCCGGCAAAACGCATGATGGCGGTTGGCCATTCCGATACCAGACCGCTGGTTGCCAACGACACCCCGAAAAACCGAGCCAAAAACCGCCGGGTAGAGTTCCATTTCAAAAAAGATACAGAGAAAGAGTAGTTTATGAAATAGCCTTAAACCTTTGCAGAGTTTTGATCAGTCGACGATTATCCTCTCCCCCTTTTACCGCAAAGCGCAGATAATTCTGACCAAGACCGACATAATCACCGCAGAGACGGATCAGAATTTTCTCTTGAGAAAAAAGGTAACGTCGCACCTTCTCCCCATCTATCCCATTCTCCAGCTTCGCTAGAATATAGTTCGCATGACTTGGAAAAGGCCTAAGAAAGCTTATCTCCAGCAACTCCCGATAGAGATAATCACGTTGTTCTCCAACAAAAGAGATCGTCTGCTTAATAAATTCCTGATCATTCTCCAGGGCGGCTATAGCCGCCTTAAGAGCTAAAGAGTTAATGCTCCAGGGCTCCAGAAAACGACTCAGGAGGCGGTTTATAGAGCGACCACTCAACAGATATCCGCAACGCAGTCCGGCCAGGGCATAAATTTTAGTCAGTGACCGCAAAACAATCAGGTTATCATAATCATTTACGTGATCGGCAAAAGAAGATTCGATCCCGACAAAATCGATAAATGCCTCATCTAGAACACAAATTATCCCGACCTTTTGATAGGCTGAAACAATCTTTTCCAACTCCATAATCGACCACAGAGCCCCGGTTGGATTATTGGGATTACAGATAAAGACCAAGTCAGGTTGCATAGCAATACTTGATTTTATAATTTCATCTAAAGAGGATTGCTTGTTTGGATCCCAAATATTAAGATTTGATACCTGGCATTGTACCTGGCTTAAAGCTCGCTCATATTCGGTAAAGGTTGGAGCCCAGATCAAAGCTTTTTGCGGCTTCAAGACGCGAGCCAAAAGATAGATAAGAGCGCTTGATCCATTGCCGACAACTACATTGTCGGTTTGCAAATTGTGACGCTTAGCCACGCAACGGCGCAGACTTTCGGCTCCAATCTCTGGATAATTAGCCAGAGTTTTAAGACTCTCCCGCATTGCTTTATCCACTCCGGGCGGCAATCCCAGAGGATTTATATTAGCCGAAAAATCAATTATATTTTCAGGGTCAATTCCGGCTTGCGCCGCCAACCGAAAAACTTCACCACCATGAACCGCCATCGTTATTGTTTCTTTCACCTTCATAATATCCTAACCCAATATAATCATGATTAAAGCCAAATTAAAACCATAATAACCACAAAAATCACAGAACTTAAATAGAGATTTCTAATCGCCCTTGATACGTGTAATCGAGAAACCGGCTCAACGACATCTCCAATAAATGGTTTCCTTATCAACTGACCATGATAGTGATTATCACCACCCAGGCGAAGACCGAGAATACCCGCCATCGCCGCTTCCGGATAACCACTATTAGGGCTGGCATGAGCACATCGGTCACGACAGAGAATGCGCCAGCCTGAACGCCAATCCAGACCCTGAAGAAAAGCTGCAATAAGAATCAGCCCGGCACTTAAACGGGCTGGAATATAATTGGCCACATCATCCAGATACGCGGCACTGCGGCCAAAATAAAGGTACCGTCGATCTTTATAACCCAACATCGAATCCAAAGTATTTATAGCTTTATAGGCCCAGGCCAAAGGCAGCCCGCCCAGCATAAAGTAGAAAAGCGGGGCAATAACTCCATCACTCAAATTCTCAGCTACCGTTTCAATTACCGCCCGATATATTTCATCCTCACCTAATGTATCTGTTTGGCGACCAACAATCCTTGCTAAAGCCACACGAGCCTCTATAAGTCCATCATTTTGCATAGTTTTAAGCACATTTTCTGCCTCACAAGCAAGCCCTCCACAGGCTATCGCCGAATAGCCAAGAAAGAAAAAAAGAGGGTAATAAACAATTGCTCCAAAAGATAAGCTCACTAAAAGTCCGACCTTAACCACTATAAAACTGATTAAAACAACTACTACAGTTAATAAAAACCCGGCATAAAACTCTTTTTTCCGATTTTCATCGACCGGATAAATTAATGTTTCCAACCTGGTGATCAAACTCCCAATCCAGACAACCGGGTGGAAATTACTGAAAAGAGCATCCCCAAAACAAAAATCGGCACAAACTATTAATAAAAAAATTATTATCAAGAAAAAATCATCCATAAATCAACCTTCTTTTATCCGCAGATTACGCAGATTAAAAATCTTGTCTTTATCTGCGCTAATCTGCGTAATCTGCGGATTATTATTTTGATTCCGGCTATGCCGGGTTTCAGTATTCGGTACATCTCAAATTGTGCTGAATAGTTACGCCGGATCTTCTACAACAAAACTTTGCTATTGTCAAAAGCTGTCAATTATGCTAGATTCATGCGTTTTAGAAACACCCTCTTATATGTCTTATAAACATTTAATATTACAAGTCATTAAGGCATTACCGAATAGCCTCATAAGTTACAGGAAAAATTTATTATGGATAATGAAAGGTTCTGGCCACAACTTCTTGAACAAGTCCAGAACGAGGTCAGTGAGCGAGATTTTAAATCATTTTTTAAAGATATAGAATTGAAAGAGCGAACTGACAGCAGCATTTTAATTGAATTTCCCAATAGCTTTATCAAGGAATGGATTCGGGATAATCATGCGGATATCTTCCCCCGAATTGCATCTTTAATTAATGGCACTCCGCTTATCGTCAAAACTTTGATCAGCAAGAAGAAAAAACCATACGTGAAAAAAACTTCACCTATTCCTGAATCAAACCAGCTCAAATCATCACTTTTCGACAATCTTAAACCGGAATTCACGTTTAAAAATTTTGTCGTTGGGTCACCCAACCAATTTTCCCATGCTGCCGCCCTGGCTGTTGCCAAGCAACCCGGAATAAGCTACAATCCACTGTTTATCTACAGTGTGCCTGGCTTGGGGAAGACCCATCTTCTAAATGCTATCGGTAACTATGCCAAAGCGCAAAAACCGGATATCAATATATGCTATGTCACCTCAGAAGATTTCACCAACGAAATGGTCGATGCCCTCATGGAAAAGAAAATGGCCGAATTTCGTAATAAATATCGCCAAATCGATATTCTTCTGATTGATGACATCCAGTTTATCGCTGGTAAAACAAGTACGGAAGAGGAGTTTTTTCACACCTTTAACACTCTGGAAAGAAACCAGAAACAGGTTGTTATGACCAGCGATCTTCTACCCAACGATATTCCCAATTTAGAGAGCCGTCTGCGGTCACGCTTCCAGATGGGTCTGATCGCAGATATTCAGCCTCCCGACAAAGAGACCTTAGTCGCCATACTTATTACCAAGGCAAAACAGGAAAATATACCTTTAAAAAAAGATGTCGCCTTCTTTCTTGCCGACCATCTCTCAAACCTTGATATTCGCCGCATTTTGGGAACCTTAAACCGCATTGCCCTGCATGCTTCCTTCGAGGAGCGCGACACGATTGATATAGCCTTTGCCAAAAAAACCCTTGAAGAGCTTAATATACTCTCATTGGATGAAATAAAAATCAGCATAGAAGAGATTATCAAAAGAGTTGCCGATCATTTTAAACTCAGTACCAAGGATATGCTATCGCGGAAAAAAACCAAGAATATTGTCTTTCCCCGTCAGATTGCCATGTATCTCTCAAGAACCATTACCGAAGAGTCCTACCCGGAAATCGGAAATAAATTTGGGGGTAAGGATCATGCCACAGTCATGCATGCCTGTAAAAAAATAGAAAAAGATATCTCTCTTGACCGAAAAATTGCCACGATAATTGAAAACTTGAAAGAGAATATAACCTCACTATAGGTTAAAAAGAGCGAAGCAAAATAACAAACAGACAACCTTGTAACTTAACGAGGTGTAATTATTAATTAATATAGTGATTAATTAATTGTGAAGAGGAAATGATGGAAATTATTGCTGATCGTACTCAATTGAGCAGTTGCTTACAAAAAATTCAATCCATTCTTGAAAAATCT
>JAYEGS010000381.1:0-7562 GCA_034659215.1 Pseudomonadota bacterium
ATCTATAATTAAGGTATATTGTAAATCGTTCTTAATCATAAATTGCCATTATCTGCCCCTATACGCTCAGAGCTTGCTTTACGGCCAAGCCTATCTGGGTGAGCAGGTAGGGTTTTTTTATGAATTCACCGGCTCCGAGAGTTTGGGTTTTTTCAACTTCTCTGTTTTCTGAAAAACCACTGGCAATGATCGCTTTTTGTTGGGGGTTAAATTTGATGATCTCTGCGTAGGTCTGGCGGCCGTTGAGGCCGGGCTCCATGATCATGTCAAGAATCAGCAGGTCAACACTGTTTTTTTTCAGATAGCCGATTGCCGCCTCCCCTGAACCCACACTTTGGACGCTATATCCAAGTATAGTCAGCATCTTCTCGGCAATGTCCCGCTGTTGCGGTTCATCATCAACTATGAGAATTTTTTCGCCATGACCTTTTAATTTGTCGGTCTGCTCTTCTTTTAACGAGGTCGTTAGTTCTTCTCTGGTAGCCGGTAAATAGAGCGTGAAAACAGCACCGTTTTTTCCTGACTCAGCCGTTACACCGCCCCCACAATCTTGAGCAGTATTCCAGACCACGGCCAGTCCCAGGCCGGTACCGCTCCGGCCCATCTTTTTCTTGGTATAAAAAGGTTCGAAAATATGTTTAAGATCTACATCGCTAATCCCCGATCCGCTGTCCGAGACCCGGAGCACGGCGTACTCTCCACTCTTTATGTAGTGGTTTTCAGCAATGGGTTGGTCTATGTAGCGGTTCTTCGTCGAAATGACAATGCGGCCCTTGCTGTCTATGGCCTCCGCCGCATTATGAACCAGGTTCATGAGGCATTTCTGGATATGGATTGGCGAACCCAAGATGTTAAGCAGTTCCGGTTCAAGCTCCGTCATGAAGTCGATATTTGTGTAAATAGATTTGAGTTTTAAACACTCCGGTGAACCCAGATATCTGTTAACCAGGGTGTTAAGGTTGATGATTTCTCTGGTTGCAGCGACCCCTCGGGCGACAGTGAGCAGGTCGGCCACCACCTCAGCTGCTTTTTTTCCTGATTCCCGGATTGCCGTAATCGGTTTTCGTAATTCGCTCTCTTTTGGAATTTGCATCAACAGGAGGTCGGGATAGCCGACAATGCCGGAAAGAATATTGTTCAAATCGTGGGCTACACCTCCGGCCATCAAGCCAATCGCCTCCATCTTGTGAGCCTGTTGTAGTTGCTGCTCAAGTTGTTGCAGTCGATTCTCTTCTTCTTCCTGTAACGTGATATCGCGGTTAATTCCACGGTAGCCGAGCAGGAATCCATCTTCGTTGAAAAAAGGCACGCTACTGGTGGAAAAGGTGACTTTTTTGCCGTTTTTACTCGGAACCGTATTTATTAAATTGGCAGAGATATGTTGCTCTTTGAGCGTCTTACGATATTCCTCTCGGGCTCGAGAGGCTTCCTCATGATCCATTAACTGATATATAGATTTGCCGATCAGCTCTTCAGGGTCGTATCCTAAAAGTTGTTTTACATTCGGGCTGAGATAGGTGAAGTTAATATCTTTGTCGGTCTCCCAGATCAGGTCATTTGAAGATTCAACCATGGCACGAAACTTTTCTTCACTCCTGGCTAACTCCCTGGTTCTGGAATCTACGGCTCGGCGCAGGTAGAAGTTCCAGATGAATATTCCAAGAGTCAGAAGTCCGAGGGCTGAAAGGATAATGATGATTGAGGTGCTATGGCGATTAATCCAGGACGTTTCAGTTGAATATTGGACTCCTGTCCATTTTTTTGTGATCTGGTTGAAGATTCCGTGTTTTCGGGCTTGGCTCAGACCTTTTTTCAAAATGCCGGTCAACTCTGTTTCGCCGTCACGGGTCGCCATGCAGTTGAGGCCGACATAGAGGGGTTCTCCGACCGATTTGATATGTTGGTTGAGGTTGTTACTGAAAAGGTGGTAGAGAACAATCTGCTTGTCACCAATGACGGCGTCAGCTTTAAAGGCAATGACAAGATCCACGGCTTCGGCAAATGTAGCGGTTGGAATAAGCTCGAACTCTATGTTTTTAGCGTGTAAAAACTCAGCCGCGTAATCGCCTTTCTGCATAGCTATCTTTTTGCCTTGCAGATCTTTTAATTGAGTAATGTCAGGTCGTTCGGAACGGACAAATATCAGCGCCGGAACCTGCCAGGTGGTATCCGTGAAATCGAAATTATTATCGCGTTTTTGGCTGTAAAAAAGGCTGGTCAGGACATCTGCCCGGCCGCTTAGGACTGCCTCCTGGGCCTTCTTAAAGGACATATCCCGAAATGAAACTTTAAAACCTGACTCAGTTGAGATCCAGCGCGCCATCTCAATACACATGCCTTTACGGCTGTTGTCCTGGTCGATAAACTCAAATGGCGGGTAGAGGGTTTGGCTGACAAACGTGATTTCACCTTTTTTACGCAGCCACTCCCGCTCAGTTTCAGTTAACTGGGCGGCTTGTAATGATGGTGTAAGGATGACAACTAAAAAAAATCCGGCAAACCAGCCAAAGCAATTTTTTTTGCAGTAAGTTGTAAACATGCTTAACTCCATTCATAGATCAGGTTAAACTCTTACTGGTAAAATTTGAATTTTCTTCTCTTTTTTCCGCGATGAGTTCAAGTTTTTTATGGCGGGTTAACTTTTTGATCGCCGCTTCCCGGCGGCCGGCCTGGCTTCGGGAAGCGGCCTCTTCCCGGTAAACCAGGGTCACCGGTACGCGGGCTCGGGTGTAGCGGGCTCCGCGTTTTTCATTGTGGGCCTGGAGACGATTTTCGAGATCATTGGTGATTCCGGTGTAAAGGGTATCATCCCGGCAACGAAGAATATAGATCAGCCAGTTTTTCATGGTTATCAAGATTGCAGGAGAGTAAGGAACTATTCAGTTTTGTTTCAAACTGTCGGGGTTGGGGTCATTGCTGGCACAAGGTGCGCAGCACCCCAGCTTTGACCCCGCTTATTAGGGCGAAGCAAAGTTCATCGTCAACAGTTATAACTTTATGGTGGATACCTTAAAATAGGCAAATTCAGTACTTATTGTCAAAATTAAACTTAAAGTCAAGATTTCTTTGTAAAATGTCTTCTGGACAGCTTTAAGCGGCTGTGTTAATTCATTCTCTAAAAAATTTTTCTGCTTGAGGTCTTAAATGATATTGTACCGATATGCTACATTGAAAAAGCTCACTTACGTTCTCTTTTTACTTATGGTTCTGCCGGTTCTGCCATTGTCTGTCTATGCTGCGGAAACTACTGTAAGTTACGGTCAGGCTCTACACAGCGAACTTAAATATGGGGCCGGTTTTACTCATTTTGATTATGTCAACCCCGAAGCTCCCAAAGGCGGTAGGTTGCGTCAGGCGGCAATCGGCACGTTTGATACATTTAATGACTTTATTTTGAAAGGGGTCTCGGCGGCCGGGCTGGGCATGATCTACGACTCCCTGATGGTTGCGGCTGAGGATGAACCTTTCAGCCAATACGGATTGATTGCCGAGAAAGTTGAGCTCGCCGCCGATCGGACTTATGTGATCTTTCATCTTAATCCGGCGGCCCGGTTTCACGATGGCCAGCCGGTGACGGCAGACGACGTGGTTTTTACTTTTAATCTGCTCTTAGAGCAGGGTCAGCCTATGTATAAACGGTATTACGCCGATGTTACCGGGGTTGAAGCGCTTGACAATCGGCGGGTTAAATTCACGTTCAAAGATGGTGATAACGCCGAGTTACCTCTGATTGTCGGTCAACTTTCTATCTTGCCGCGTCATTTTTGGCAGGGTAAAGAGTTTAAAAAATCCGGACTTGATCTCCCTCTGGGCAGCGGCCCTTATCGAATTAAAAGCTTTATTCCCGGCAAATCAATTACTTACGAAAGGGTTGCCGACTATTGGGCGGCCGATCTGCCGGTCAATAAGGGGCGCTATAATTTCGCTGTTTTGACTTATGACTACTATCGTGATGCGACCGTAGCCCTCGAAGCTTTCAAGGCCGGGGAGTACGATTTTCGCCATGAAAATGTTTCGAAAAATTGGGCCACCCTCTATGACGGCCCCCAGTTTGACGATGGCGAGATTATCAAAAAAGAGATTGCCCATGAAATTCCACAAGGGATTCAGGGCTTTGTTTTCAATACTCGGCGGGCTATTTTCAGCGACCGCCAGGTGCGCGAAGCCCTGATTTATGCTTTTGATTTTGAGTGGAGTAACAAAAACCTTTTCTACAGTCAATACGAACGTAACGACAGCTATTTCAGTAACTCCGAGATGGCTGCCACGGGGCCGCCAAGTGTCGCCGAAAAGGCTCTTTTAGAACCTTTTCGGGAGCAACTGCCCGCCGAAGTTTTTATCGACAGCTACCATCTGCCGACGACTGACGGGCGCGGCAATATTCGTCATAATCTGCGCCGGGCGGCGTCCCTGCTCAAAAGTGCCGGTTGGCGCGTGAAAAACAAGCAACTTGTCGATAAAAACGATAAGCCTTTTGTCTTTGAGATTCTGTTAACGGCCCCGGCCTTTGAACGAATTGTGCTGCCTTTTAAAAGAAATCTTGAGCGTCTCGGAATTGAAACCGAAGTCCGGGTCGTGGATACGGCCCAATATCTTAACCGAATTAGGGCATTTGATTTCGATATGGTGGTCTGGAATTACGGTCAATCGCTCTCGCCCGGTAATGAACAGCGTTACTATTGGCATTCAAGTGTGGCGGATGTTCCCGGTAGCCGGAACCTGGCCGGCATTAAAGATCCGGTGGTCGATGCTCTGGTCGAAAAAATTATTCGGGCCACCGATCGGCAGAATTTGACGACTCGGGTACGCGCTCTCGATCGGGTTCTGCAATGGGGTTTTTATGTCTTGCCGCATTGGCACATCAGCACCTTTCGCATCGCTTACTGGAGTAAACTGGCTCAGCCGCAAGTCGTGCCTAAATATGGCCTCGGCCTGATGACCTGGTGGGTGAAATAACTTAAATGTTCGCTTATGTTCTGCGCCGACTTATTCTCATTATTCCAACTTTGCTGGGAATTTTGACGATCAATTTTTTTATTATCCAGGCCGCTCCCGGAGGGCCGGTAGAGCAGATGATCGCCCGCTTGGAGTCGACCGGCGAGAGTGCGACGGTGCGGGTTGCCGGGAGTGACCGGGCTGAATTAATGAGCCGCGTCGGCCGGAAGTCGGGCGGCGAGGGGAGTTATCGCGGAGCTCAGGGGCTTGACCCCGAACTGGTGGCTGAGATTGAAAAACTCTACGGTTTTGACCAGCCTCTCTATAAACGTTACGCTAAACTTATAATCGACTATCTGAGTTTTGATTTCGGTGACAGCTTTTACCGTGACAAACGGGTGATCGATCTCTTGATCGAGAAATTGCCGGTTTCGATTTCGCTCGGCTTTTGGAGTACGTTGATTATTTATCTCATCTCAATTCCTCTAGGCGTTGCCAAAGCTGTGCGGCACGGCAGCCGCTTTGATATCTGGAGCAGCACTGTAGTGATTGTCGGTAATGCTATCCCCGTCTTTCTTTTTGGGGTTATCCTGATCGTAATTTTTGCCGGTGGCACCTATTTAGACTGGTTTCCTCTGCGTGGTTTGACCTCCAATAATTTTGCCGAACTCTCTCTCGGCGGCAAAATCCTCGACTATTTTCACCATCTTGCCCTGCCGGTCACGGCCATGGTGATCGGTGGTTTTGCGACGTTAACGATGCTGACCAAAAACTCGTTTCTCGACGAGATCGGTAAACAATACGTGATTACCGCCAGAGCCAAAGGTCTAAGTCGCAACCAGGTGCTTTATGGTCATGTCTTTCGCAATGCCATGCTCATTATCATTGCCGGTTTTCCCGCCGCTTTCATCAGCATGTTTTTCGCCGGTTCGCTTCTGATCGAGGTTATCTTCTCGCTTGACGGCCTTGGTCTTTTAGGTTTTGAGGCGACCATCGGCCGGGATTATCCGGTGATGTTCGGAACCCTCTATATCTTTACCCTGATCGGTCTTTTAACCAATCTGATCAGCGATCTCTGCTACCTGATGGTCGACCCGCGTATCGATTTCGAGGCCCGCGAGTTCTAATTGCTTAGCCATCCCGTTATTTTTTAGAGAATTATGAGATTTTTACCGAAAATTAAATTAAACCCGGTCAACCGGCGGCGTTGGCAACGTTTTGTTGCCAATCGACGCGGATTTTGGTCGCTGTGGTTTTTTCTGCTCCTCTTTGGGGTCAGTTTAGGGGCTGAATTGCTGGTTAATGACCGGCCTTTGCTGATCGCTTCTCAGGGTAAATTGTTCTGCCCGGTTTTGGTCACCTATGCCGAGACCGATTTCGGCGGCGAGTTTGCCACGGAAGCCGATTATCGTGATCCCTACTTGATTGATCTGATTGAACAAAAAAATGGCTGGATAGTCTGGCCGCCGATTCGCTACTACTATGATACAATCAATTATGAACTTGAAGCTCCGGCCCCATCCCCGCCAAGTTCCGCCAACTGGCTCGGAACCGACGATCAAGGGCGCGATGTTGTGGCCCGCTTGATCTACGGTTTTCGGGTCTCAGTCCTATTTGGCCTCTGCCTGACCTTTTTTGGTTCTCTGGTCGGTATTGGCGCCGGGGCCGTGCAGGGCTATTACGGGGGTAAGATTGATCTCTTAGGCCAGCGTTTTATGGAGATCTGGTCGGGGTTGCCGGTTCTCTATCTCTTGATTATCCTTTCAAGTTTCGTTCAGCCCAACTTCTGGTGGCTCCTCGGCATCATGCTTCTCTTCTCCTGGATGAGCCTGGTCGGCGTCGTCCGGGCCGAATTTCTGCGCGGCCGCAACTTAGACTATGTCCGGGCCGCCAAAGCTCTGGGGGCCGGCGATCTGACGATTATGTTCCATCATCTTCTACCCAATGCTATAGTTGCCACCATAACTTTTGTCCCCTTTATTTTAAATGCTTCAATTACGACCCTGACCTCACTTGATTTCTTGGGCTTCGGGATGCCGCCGGGTTCACCCTCACTCGGCGAACTTCTGGCCCAGGGCAAAGCCAACCTCCACGCCCCCTGGCTTGGGCTCTCGGCCTTTTTTGTCCTCGCCGTGATGTTAAGCCTGCTCGTTTTTATCGGTGAAGCGGTGCGCGACGCCTTCGATCCGCGCCGGTCTACGAGTTTGGGCAGGTAGTATGGGAATATGATGAAATTACCGAGACAGTTGGAAAATGAAGGCGTTGAGTCAGATGTTCGAGCCGTGTTGGCAAGAGAAAGGATTGCGCTTTATCGTGATTCAGAGATATACATTCCTCTTTTGCAATTGAATCCGGAACTGCGTAAGCACCTCTTCTATGCGAAATCCGCCGGTGCATTGATTTTCGGTTTTGAAGCTATTGAAGAGTTCTTGGCAAATGAACTGCAAGGCTTGCAGAAAGTTGATAGTTTAAGTGACCGGGTCTCAAGATTATTGATTGTAACCAACGATGGATCCCATAGATTTTATCGCGGCTTCGAGTACCTGCAGAAGAGAGAAGGGGAGAGGGTTTTGATTTGCCGACTGGATGTTGATTCTGGATTGATGGGAAATATCCTTGGGTTTAAA
>JAYEGS010000382.1:0-28704 GCA_034659215.1 Pseudomonadota bacterium
CACGGTTTGATGAGGGAGGGCAGGCGAAGTCAGTTATGTCACGGCTATTGAGGCACCGTCAGACGAAAGGGGCGGCAACAGATAGGCCGGGACTAAGGCAGAATTAGCCTGCTCTCTACTCTACCCATTTAAAGAAGCATTTTGAAAATTGTATCAATCACCACTCAAATCATGTTATCGTTTAAGTCGGCTTATTCAATATTTAATGGCGTCGCAAAAAAATGTGGGTTTTTGTTGGAATTGGGGTTAGAGAGTGGAACAAAAAGTGGAAGAATATGTAAGACTTATACAAGGTAACGAAGCGATTGCGGCTGGTGCGATCTATGCCGGGGCTGATTTTTATGCCGGTTATCCGATTACTCCGTCATCTGAAATCATGACGGAGTCGGCCAAAATTATGCCCAAAGTCGGTGGTATGTTTCTTCAGATGGAGGATGAAATAGCCAGTATCGCCGCCGTGGTTGGGGCCTCATTGGCCGGAGCTAAAGCTTTTACGGCAACCAGCGGGCCTGGGTTTTCCTTGATGCAGGAAAATCTTGGGGTGGCAGTGATGGGGGAGGTGCCTTGTGTTATTGTTACGGTTCAAAGAAACGGGCCGAGTACCGGATTAGCGACAAAACCGGGCCAGGCGGATATTATGCAAATTCGGTGGGGGCGTCATGGTGATCAATCAGTGATTGCACTCTCGCCGGGATCGGTCGCCGAATGTTTTTTAATGACTGTGCAAGCCTTTAATCTGGCCGAAAAATTTCGGCTCCCGGTCATATTAGCCACCGATGAGGTTGTGGCCCATGCCCGAGAAAGTTTTGCTCTGCCCGAGCCCGGAATGATCCCTCTGGTTGAGCGAAAAAAGCCCACGGTTTCTCCTGAAAGATACCGTCCTTTTGCCGCCGAAGAGGATGGCATTGCGCCGCTGGCGGCTTTTGGCAGTGAATATGTGTCGCATATCTCAAGTTCCATGCACGGGCCGGATGGATACAGCAATAATAATGCGGAAAATGCAGTTTGGCGGATTAATCAATTGCATCGTAAAATCGAAAGGCACCGTGATGAAATTGTGCTGACCAAGAGCTATGAGATTGATGATATGGATATTCTTGTTATTGCTTATGGAGCGACTACCGGGGCGTCTCGGGCTGCGGTTAAGGAGGCTCGAAAACATGGACTTAAAGCGGGCGTTTTACAACTGATTACGATCTGGCCTTTTCCCGACAAAGAGGTCGAAGAGCTGGCAAAATTGGTCAAAACGATTGTCGTTGTCGAGATGAATTATGCGGGTCAGGTGGCCGGAGAGGTGCGGAAAGTGATCGGTTCCGGGGTTGAGCTGAAGAGGGTTAATAAATATAATGGGCAAGTTATAACCCCGCAAGATATAATGGAGAGATTATCGTGTTAGAGGCAGGTGGAGAAAAATATTTGCGGGCTGGGGCGCTGCCTCATATGTGGTGCCCCGGTTGTGGTATTGGTATTGTTTTGGGAGCCCTGCTGCGATCTTTTGCCGAGTTGGAATATACAAAAAATGAGATAGTCGTGGTTACCGGAATCGGTTGTACCGGAAAAGCGGATGACTATTTGAGCACCAATGCGTTGCATGTAACCCATGGCCGAGCCTTAGCTTTTGCCACCGGGGTTAAAGCATTTAAACCTGGCCTGAAAGTAGTGGTTTTAATGGGCGACGGCGACAGTGTGACGATTGGGGGTAACCATTTTATCCATGCTGCTCGGCGGAACATCGATTTGACGGCTATCATTATCAATAATTTCAATTTCGGCATGACCGGAGGCCAAGCTTCGGGTACGACACCCGGGGAAAAATTCAGCAGCACTACTTTATATGGAAATCCCGAGCGTGATTTTGATGTTTCAGCTTTAGCTTGTGTCGCCGGGGCCAACTATGTGGCTCGAAGTACGCCCTATCATGGTTGGGCCTTAAAGCAGCACATTAAAGAAGCATTATCTAAAAAAGGGTTTTCTCTGGTTGAGGTGTTTAGTCCGTGTCCGACCAATTATGGGAAATACAACGAAATGGGAGATCCCTTAAAAATGCTGCGCTGGCTCAAGGAAAAAGGGGTTTCTCCTGAAAAATATGAGCAATTGGAAGAATCTGAAAAAGAGGACTATTTTGCCATCGGGACATTTTGCGACCGCAACAGTCCCGATTTCAATAGTCGGTATGAAGCAATTCGAGCAAAGGCAATGTTAAAAGGATGAAGGGTGAAGGATGAAGGATGACACTTATGAAGTTATATTAGCCGGCTCAGGTGGTCAGGGTTTGGTTTCGTCGGGTATTATGTTGGGTGAGGCGGCCATTCTGGAAGGAAAACAGGTTATGCACACCACTTCTTACGGAATTGCTCAGCGGGGTGGGCTCTCTTCGGCTGAAGTAATAATTTCTTCTGCAGAGATTCTTTTTCAACATGTGCAAAACCCGAATCTGATTTTAGCGCTTACCGATGAGAGCCTGAATTTGTATCTGCCGCTGGCCTCATCCGGGGTAGCGATCTTTTACGATACAACCCTTGTCCAAAAACATGAGGAAAACAATCTCTATGGCTATCCTTTTACCGAAATGGCCAACCAACTGGGGCATTCTGGAGTTGCCAATATAATTGCCCTCGGAGCCATGATCGGCAAAAGTAAAATGATAAAATATGAGAGTATGGAGAGGGTACTGCGAAAACATTTTTCCGGGAAGATAGCCGAAATGAACGTCAAGGCTCTATGTCAAGGAAAGAGTATAGGAGAAGGGGAGAAGTACAGATGAAGGCTTTCCCCCCATGTCGAGAAGCATGTCCGGCGGGTATTGATGTACCTCGTTATGTCAGACATGTCAGAGGTGGAAATTTTGCTCAAGCCCTGAACACGATTAAAGAGAAAATTCCCTTTCCTTCGGTATGCGGTTATGTTTGTGTCGCTTACTGCGAGCTCAAATGTGCGCGGATTCAATACGACGAGGCTATTGCCATCAGGTTGCTCAAGCGAGCGGCGGCAGAATACGGAGAGAACGTGGTGCGAAAAAATGCACCGCCAACGGATAAAAAAATTGCGGTTGTCGGTTCGGGGCCGGGAGGTCTGACCGCAGCTTATTATCTTACCCTAAAAGGTCATCATGTTACGGTTTTTGAATCCCTGCCTGAGGCGGGTGGTCTGCTGCGCTACGGCATACCTGAATATCGTCTGCCGAATGAAATCATCGATCAAGAAATCTCCCTTATCCGCAATCAGGGTGTAAAAATTAAAACCGGTAGCCGGATTGAAGCACCGGCGAAATTGCTGGAAAAGGGTTTTGCTGCGGTCTTGGTTGCCAGTGGAGCATGGCAAACCCGAAAGCTGGGAATTGAGGGCGAAGAGTTACCCCATGTTTTGGATGGAATAGCCTTTTTAAATGATGTCAATTCCGGGAAAAACCCCGCAATCGGCAAACGTGTAGTGGTTGTCGGAGGAGGTAATACGGCCATCGATGCCGCCCGTTCAGCTCTGCGCTTGGGAGCTGATGTCGATCTGCTCTATCGCCGGACGAAACCGGAGATGCCGGCTGGCGATCTAGAAGTACAAGAAGCTCTTGAAGAAGGTGTCAGCATAAAATTTTTGACGACCCTGGTAAACATTACGGAAAGTAGGGTTGACTGTATAAAAATGGAGCTTGCTTCAGTCGATGTTGATTTTGATGTCGGGGGCAGGCCGCAGCCGAGGCCGATTTTTGGAAGTGAATATGGCGCCGCATACGATACGGTTATCATCGCCACCGGTCAGTTTGCCGATGCCGGCGCATTGGGACTTGCGGCCAATCAAAATGGCACGATTAACGTTGACGAAAACGCATTGGCGATGTCACATCTGGGAATGTTTGCCGCCGGAGATGTAGTCACCGGGCCCGCTTCTATAATTGAAGCTATTGCGCAAGGAAGAAGGGTCAGCACCCCTATCGATATCTATTTGGGCGGCGATGGGGTTATAGATGGTGATAATGATGATAATTATGGCCGGGAAGGGGAGCTTTCAAATAATGCTCCTGTTCCAAGTGCCATCCCGGAGGCCGAACCTCGCGGCACACTCAGGCCCGACCGCGAAAAGAGATCTTCAGGGCCGCATTTTTGCGGATTTGATCTTACTGAGAATGGCTATGATCGAAAAACTGCGATTAATGAGGCTTGCCGTTGTTTGTCATGTGATACCCGTGATTACAATGTCGAGGTGAATGCTCTATTGTGTAAAGCTTGCGGATATTGTAAAGAGGTTTGCTCGTTGAATATTTTTCAATCATCTGATACATTCAATCCCGGTGGTTATCAGCCCATGGTGGCAACGGCAACTGATCGTTGTGTCGGTTGTCTCAATTGCCTCTACATCTGTCCGGATTTTGCGATTCAGATAAAATAATCAAGGAAGAAATATGGTGATCTTTTTTTCCTTAAGATTAAAGCGGAAGAGCCGGACGCTAACTGATTAATAGATGGTTAAATAATTTGAAAAATATCTTTCGACGAATCTATAACGCTCCCTATCTGCTCTTGACGATGGCGGTTTTTTTCTGGTCGGTTAACAGTATTGTTGGCCGTTACATGCGTCTTGACGTGCCGCCCATTGCGTTAGCCTTCTGGCGCTGGGCCGGGGCTTCTATCTTGATCTTCTATTTCGCCTGGCCGCAGTTGAAAGAGGACTGGCCGATTATCAGGCGTTATCTACCTCTGCTTTTACTGCTCGCTCTGACCGGGGTTGCGATGTTCAATACATTGCTCTACAGCGGTCTGCAGGAAACCGTTGCTCTGAACGGTTTCCTGATTCAATCGACGATGCCGATTTTGATCATGCTTTTCTCCTTTTTTCTTTTTCGCGATAAAATCAGCCATCTCCAAGGGGTGGGGGTCGCTCTGTCGCTTACCGGGGTGGTGATCGTGATTGCCCGGGGTGATCTTGAAGTGCTCCGTTCTCTTTCGCTTAATCGCGGTGATGTCTTGATTTTTATAGCGGCAATCGGGTATGCCGCCTATTCGGTAATGCTGCGTCAGCGGCCGACGCTCCATCCTTTAAGTTTTATCGCTTTCACGTTTGTTACCGGTACCTTGATGCTGCTGCCTCTCTATATCTGGGAAACGGTTACGGTCAAAGCGCTGAGCTTGAATGGCCCAACTTTGTTGACGATTGCCTATGTTTCGATTTTTCCTTCAATCGTCTCCTATTTTTGTTATAATCGCGGCATCGAGCTGATCGGTGCCAATCGAGCCGGGCTCTTTATTCATTTGATGCCGGTGTTCGGCACAATTATGGCGGTGCTTTTTCTTGGTGAAACGTTTTTCTGGTTTCATGGCGTTGGTATTGTTATGATCTTTGTTGGTATTGTTTTAACCCTGCGACACTCCAATTGATGGTATAAAAATGAGAACATATCTTGACTGTCTGCCCTGTTTTATGAACCAAATCGTTCGCGTTGGAAGCTTGCTTGAACTTAGCGAAGCTGATTGTCTGGCGATGTTGCGTGAATTTGCCGGTCGTTTTGATGAAATTAAACTGGAAGACCCGCCGCCGAAAACTGCGATTACACTTTACAATATGATCAGTCGTTATTCCGGGCGCAATGATCCTTTTAAAGAGATCAAAAGAGAGAGTACCGAAAAAGCTCTGGCTCTCTATCCGGAGTTGAAAAAAAGGGTGAAGCTCGCAAGCGCTCCTTTGAGTCTCGCGGCCAAATTTGCGGTGGCCGGTAATGTTATAGACTTTGGCGTTGCTTCTCAATTTGATCTTGCTGCCGAAATTGATCGGGTTGTCGACGACGGTGCTTTCGGGCACTGGCATGAGGAGAGTTTTTTTAAGGCTTTGGAAAAGGCCGAATGGCTTCTCTATCTTGGCGATAATACCGGAGAGACGGTCATGGATCGGCTCTTTATCGAAACTATTACCAAAGAAACCGGCACCCCGGTGAGTTATGTGGTTCGGGAAAATCCGATTATTAATGATGCGATTTTAGAAGATGCCCTGGCGGCCGGTCTGGATGGTTGTGCCGAAATTATTTCGTCAGGCTGTTCAGCTCCGGGAACCGTTCTTGATCTTTGTCATCCTGAGTTTCTCAAGCTCTTTTATGATGCTCCGTTAATCGTCAGCAAAGGCCAAGGTAACTATGAGACCTTGTCGGGGGTTGACGCCCCGATCTTTTTCTTTCTTAAAGCAAAATGCAGTGTCGTGGCCGATCATCTGGGAGCCCAGATGGGTGATCTGGTTTTAACTAAGGAGAATGAGTGATGCAAGAGCAGACTATTATTGTTAAAGGAATGTCTTGTCAGCATTGTGTTAAGGCTGTCAGTGCAATTTTAAATGAGTTTGCCGGGGTTAGTGGGGTTGCCATTGATCTTACTTCAGGCAGCGTGACTTTCACGGCTGAAGTTGAAATAGATCGTCAAGAGTTGGGTCATAAGCTCGATGAAGCCGGTTATGAACTCATCTGAGCGAGCCCTTGAGACCATTGCCGTCGGTGGCATGACCTGTGCCGCTTGTGTGCGGCGGGTTGAAAAAACGTTGGAAAAAATTACCGGTGTCGCCCAGGCCCGGGTTAACCTGGCTACCGGTCAGGCTCTGTTGCTCTCGGATAAAGATCTGAGGGTAGATCTTGTTGCCGTCGAAGAAGCGATTATAAAAGCCGGATTTCTTTATCAAGGGAAAACTGCCGACAGATCGCTGACGACGCAAGAGAGAGAACAGAACCAAGAAGAGAGGAACCTGACGATCAAAGTGGTTGTTGGGATCAGTTTAAGCCTTTTGGTGATGGTCGCTTCAATGCCCGGACTGATTCCCGGATTAAAGCAAATCCCCGCCTTTTTTTTAAACTCTTTTGCCTGGGGTTTGACCAGTGTTGTCATCTTCTGGGTTGGTGGCGGCTTTTTTCGCTCCGCTTTTGCCGCCCTGCGACAGCGTTCAGCGGATATGAATAGCCTGGTGGTGCTGGGTTCAATGGCGGCCTATAGTTATTCCGTTCTGATCTTCCTGATCCCCGACTTTGTCACTTCCAACTCAAGTCCCAATACTCTGCCGCATCTCTATTTTGATGGGGCGGCCATGATTGTGGCTCTGGTTCTGCTTGGGCGTTTATTGGAATTTCGCGCCCGGCGCAAAGCCTCACAGGCGATTCGCAAACTTTTGGCTCTGCAGCCTCCCGTGGCGCGAGTGGTGCAGGGGGATGAATTTCTTGAACTGCCGGTTGCCGCCTTGAAAAATGGTGATCTGATCCAGATTCGTCCCGGTGAACGCCTTCCGGTCGATGGTCAGTTGCTGACCGGAACTTCAACCGTAGATGAATCAATGTTGACCGGTGAAAGCCTGCCTCGACGTAAAGAGTCTGGCGATGAGCTCTTTGCCGGTACCCTGAATCAGTTGGGGACTTTCATTTTCAAGGTTACTCGTATTGGGGCTGAAACCACTTTGGGGCAGATTATCAAGCTGGTTGATGAGGCCCAGACTCGCAAGGCTCCGATTCAACGTTTTGCCGATCAGGTCGCCGGAGTTTTTGTCCCGGTGGTTTTGGTCATCGCGATAATTACTTTTTTCGTCTGGAATTTTCTCGTTCCTGAGCCTTCTTTTAATCAAGCCTTGCTCAATGCGGTTTCGGTTTTAATTATTGCCTGCCCCTGTGCCATGGGTTTGGCGACCCCGACTGCGATTATGGTCGGTACCGGTATCGGCGCCCGGCACGGTATTATCTTGAAAGGGGGAGAGGTTCTTGAACGGGTACATCGTTTAACGACGGTGGTTTTTGATAAAACAGGCACTTTAACGACCGGTTCTCTGCGTTTAACCGCGATCGAGTCTGAAGCGGGCTGGACGCCGGAGCAAATACTGCGACTCGCTTTTTCCCTGGAAAATATGTCGGAGCATCCCCTTGGCGCGGCGGTCGTGACGTCTGCGAGAGAGAAAAATCTTGACCCTGAACCGATTACCGATTTCAGGGTTCATCCCGGTCTCGGGGTACAGGGGATCTGTCATCATAAACCGGTCTTTTTGGGCAATGCGAGATTTTTTGCCGAACAGGGGATAGCCGTTGGAGAACATCTTCTAAAACGTATCACCCTCCTGGCGGAATCGGGAGTGACGGCGATTTTGGTTGGCGAGGAGGAAAATGTTGTCGGCCTATTGGGTTTGGCCGATGAGTTACGACCGAGTGCTGAACCAGCTCTGGAGACTCTCAATCGTATGGGTGTGAAACTGGTTCTTTTAAGTGGTGACAACCGGCAAACTGTTGCTGCGGTGGCCCGGCATCTCAATTTTACCGAGATTCAGGCCGAACTTTTGCCCGTTGATAAGATCGCTAAAATCGAATTATTGCAAAAACAAGGTGAGGTTGTCGCCATGGTTGGTGACGGGATTAATGATGCTCCGGCCCTGGCGGTTGCCGATCTTGGAATTGCCATCGGGGCAGGTAGCGATATTGCTATTGAGGCCAGCGATATCACGCTTGTCAGTGACGACCTCAATCATGTGGCTGCCGCGATTAGACTCTCCCGGGCAACCCTGAAAGTAATCCACCAAAACCTCTTCTGGGCTTTTTTCTATAATGCTGTCGGCATTCCCATCGCTGCCGGTATCCTCTATCCCTGGGGCATCACCCTTAATCCGATGATCGCAGCCGGAGCCATGGCCTTAAGTTCGGTCTCGGTAGTTATGAACTCCCTGCGTCTACGCCGCCTGGATCTTTGAATTTGCGGGTTAGCTGAATAGTTACGAAAAATCATTACCGCCCCAGAGAAGTCGGGCTCTCAGGGGCGGTTTTTTTAATTTTCTAGTTAAAACGTGTCGCTTACTTTTCCTGCCAGTTGGGGGATCGTTTTTCCATGAAAGCTTTGATCCCTTCGGCGGCATCCTCGGTCGTACACATCCGGGCAAAAGCCTCGTTCATGTATTCGAACGCCTTATAGTAATCCTGGTCGGCGGCACCATAGTAGGCGGTCTTGGCAATCTGCAGGGCTATCGGGCTTTTTTTCGCTAATTCAGCCGCCCATTTACGGGTTTCGGCTTCGAGTTCTTCGTCGGCTACAACCCGGTTCACCAGACCCATCTGCAGGGCCTCGTCGGCCTTGATCAGCTGACCGTCGAAAAGCAGTTCCAGGGCTTTTTTCCGTCCCACCATCTTGCTGACCGGCACCACAGGGCCAATACAATTCAAACCGACATTGATTGCCGTCAGACCATAGCGTGCACTTTCCGCCATAACCGCAAGATCAGCGGCAGCCACCACCCCGGCACCATTGGCCGCAGCCACCCCATGAACCTGGGCGATCACCGGCTTTTTCATACGGCTGATATTAACCAAGGGAGTCTCCATGGTTTCGATCCACTCTTTGTACTCCATCGCCGTCTTGCCAAAGAAATCACTGACATCAATCCCGGCGCAGAATGCCTTGCCGGCACCTTTGAGGATAATCACGCGAATATCTTCGCGAGCATCCAGTTCGAGCAAGGCCTGATTGAGCTCACGGGCCAGCGGCAGGCTGAAAGTATTCAAACTTTTCGGCCGATTAAGGGTTATTTCACCAACAAACTCATCAGCTACCTCGACTAATACGTTTTCATAACTCATTTCCCACACCTCTATAAAAATAATTAAAACAGTGGCCAGGTTGAAACCTGACTACTTTTCAAACCGATAAAGTTGGTTTCTCGGAATCAGTAGAAGTTTGCCTAGTAGTTTCATTTCCTTTGTATCTTTTTGCAGAGAGATTTTTCGTATTTCATTTATAACCTGTGCGGCGGCAGTTTTGCCCCAGAACCACTCAGCCAGGCTGCGGCTGTCCGTTGGCTGACCCGGCTGCGCTGAAACCGCTTCAAAATAGAGGGCCTTGATATCTTCTATAGCCATCCGCAGGGTGTCAGCAATGGAAAGTTCGGGGCTGATTTCGATAGATTTTTCATTTCTTATGAAAGTCGTCATTAAATCTCTGGCTTCTTCCGGGGAAAGTCCGGATATCCCGACCGTTGTTCTTCCGTTTTTCGTCAGGTATTTTTCGTACCAGGTTTTCATTTGGGAAAATTCTTCCGCAAAAGATTCCAGTAGACGCTCAGTTTCCGACAGATGTTCTTTTCCCGCATCGAAGCTGATTGGGCAGACTAGTTGCGTGACCGGTGCAGGTTGATCTTTCATGTCGGGAGCATCTTTAGGGAAATCTTCGAGGATAGGGCCTTTGGGCGCTTCTAGAAGTTTTAACACATGTTTGAGTACCGAGGTCTGAAACTCAGGTTGGTTGGGGGATCCGAAAGGTCTTCCCATATCAAAAGGAACCCATAATGCTCGTGGTGGTTTGATGGTTTCGGTATGTTCGCGAATCAGGCTGATCTGTGTGGTGGGGATTCCTGCTTCTTCAATGTAATGGCCCAGCCCGGAACCAGGAGTACGGCATTGACTCCCTCCTTTTTCATGATCTCGGCAATATTTATAGCCGTATCCTTCATTTGGGCGGGATCGCTGGCCCCCATGAAAGAGTAGTGATAGTCAGCCAGGCTACCGATGAAGCCTTCCTCCACCAATTCAGCAAGACGCTCCAGAGGAAAAATAAGATTAAAATCCATCTGAAAACCCGTGCGGTCAAAGTTGGTTGAGATGTGGCTCATGACCAGATCGCTTGATGAGGTTTCTTTTGAAATCAGTCTGTAATCAGTGGCTCCAAGGCCAAAAGGACGTTCGCTACGGAGATGTAGGCCGGCAGTTGAAATTACGGCAACTTTTCTTTGCGCAAGGGTTGGGCCACCAACAAAAGGAGTGTTTGTAAATGTTGGGCAGGGCAGAGCCAGGAAATGATTTCTTTCCTCTTCTGAATAGTTTTCTAGGCGGGCCATTGCTTGGTTCTCCTCTCTTTTTTGCTTAAATAGGGTTGTGTGCCGATAAGGGGGCTGCGGTATAAAGCTTATGAACAAAGACGGACAATTCCACTTTAATTAGTGGATGTTCCCGAGTTACAGGGGTTGTCGGAAATCTTTGGGATATCGGCTTCGCAGGGGATTTTGACTTGACAGAGGCCGCAGCTACTGACCTGTTCACCCAGACTTTTTTCCACGTAAGGGGCGGTTACTTCCATAATATAAGAAGCGCAGCGTTTTTTGTCATGACCTGAATGGCTGATCGCTGCGGTTGGACAACGTTTGATACATTTGCCGCAGGTGCCCTGGCTGTAAAAGAGACAGTAAGCATTATATTCGGTATAGGGTCGTATTGCCGGAGCCACCGGTAGGCGGGCGACAACCGAGCCGCAGCGCATAGCTTTGCCGGCTGGTGTAATCAGTCCGTCACTGAGGCCGAACGTGCCGAGGCCGGACGCATAGGCGGCGTGACGTTCCGACCAGTTTGATGCAAAACCGTAACGTTTCGATTCTTGCCATTGCCATTGTCGTAGAAGTAAAGGCGCAACCGCCGGAATCTCGGATGCTTGCAGCAACTCAACCACTTCAGATCGCAGAAGCTCATTGAACTGTTCGCCATAAAGTCGGGAGCGGCTCCAGCTTTCGGCCGGATGCGAGGTCTCGCGGCGATGGGCTTTGCGGGTCGCGGGAGTTTGCGGCAGTATCCACGAGATCACTGCAAGTTCTTCGGCCGCAATCTCAAGTTCAGGATAAGCCAGTTCGAAAAGTTCCAGAGGCGTCCAGTAAAAGGGGCCGATATCATTTTTCATCTCGGCAAACAAAGCGTCATCACCCCGAGCAAAACCGACTAGAGGAGTGGCCCAAGCGGGTTCATTATTGTCGTTTTTAAGAGAATTCTCCGGCGAATTTTCAACAAAACCAACAATCTTTTTCTTGATCCATTCAGCAACTTTAACCGTACTATTCTTTGACATCTTCAATCCTCCTGAAAACCTTTTTGAGCTTCTATTGCGAGTTGTGTTTACATTTAGATCTTGTCGGCAATTTATATACCAACCGTATGGTACATTTATTTATGTAAATAAATACATTTTATCAGCTCTTAATTCCCAGCATGCAACTTAGAGAGTCAAGGCAGTCTTGTAAATCATCACCGTTTTTACTGGCTTTGGCCATCATTATTCCGCCTTGAAGGAGTGCAATTATGTGTTTGGCGAGAACCTTAGAGTCCAAATCGATTTTTAGCTCGCCTGCACACTTGGCTTCATTAAGTACCTGGGCTAAAGTGTCTTCCCAGTAGTTGAAAATTTCCGTGACTTTGGTTGAAAAGTTTGCGTTGATGTCCCCCATTTCAATGGCGGTATTACCAATCAGTCAGCCTCCGACGAAATTCATTTTTTTATGTCGAGCAAAGACCGAATTAAGGTAGTTCGCAATTTTCTTGATCGGGCTTTTACCTTGTAAGCCGTCCTTTAAATAGGTCGCGGATCGGGTCTTCATCTCTTCAAGAATCGCCACACCAAGTGCTTCCTTGCTGGGGAAATGGAAATATAAATTCCCTTTTTTGACTCCGGTGTGTCTTGTGATATCGTTGAGACTTGTATTGGTGAAACCTTTTTTCAGTATCAGATCAATGGTTTCGGTGATAACTCGGGCTCGTGTAATTTCGCCCTTTGTCCTTGTTTTCATTCTGACCTCTTAAAAAAAACCAACCGCATGGTACATTTACTACAATGATGCCAGCCGTTTTGTCAAGCGATATTGTTCAGCCGCCAGCCGAAGATTGTTCTTTTTTGATTATGCTATGAACCAGTTCATAAAAGGCGAGGGCCGATTGACTGCCTGGCTTGGTTATGAAAGCCGGTTTCATACTTCCTACGGAATCCTCTATTTGCGGATCAAAAGGAATCGATTTTACTACGGAAATATGTTCAAGATTCAAATATTTCTGGATTACGGTTTTGAGAATCCAGGCTGATCTTCTATCTCTGTCGGTTTTCACCATATTGGAAATAAGATAGATATGAAAACCGTTGATTAAATTCTGTAATCGTTTCTCATGATCCGGGTCAACTTTAGAAAATAGGGTAACCAGTTCATTCATTGAGGCAATTACTTGTTTGGCATTAGGGTCGGTGGCCCGGCGGATCAGGGGAGTCAAGAGAGTATTGTTTGCAAAAGTTTTCGTAATAGAGCGATAGAGAGCACTTTTGATAAAACCATAACCGTTCTGCATGGCTGTCGGCTGAGGTGTGATGACCGCAATTTTATAGCTACAGTTAAGAAAAAAATCGAGGGTATTGTAATCAGTGCCGGCCCCCAGATCCATGATCAGATGATCAGCGTCCATACCCTGCAAAGCCTTTAATAATTTCTTTTTTTGCAGATATTTGGGGTTTGCTAAGCCGACAATGTCACTGGCACCACAAATTAACCGTAAACCTTTAATTGGCGTAGGAATGGCGATTTCATCTAAAGTTTTAACCCTTTTATTCAGGTAGTCAGTCAGGGTGTATTTAACGAATTTGATACCCATAAGGGTGTGCAGATTGGCGCCGCCGAGGTCGGCATCAACCAGAACCACATTTTGCTTTAATTTGGCCAGCCAGTAAGCCAGGTTTAAAGAAATTATGCTCTTGCCGATTCCCCCCTTGCCGCCGCCAACAGCCCAAAATTTACTTCTTAACTTACTGGTTGGAAAAGATTCAGTCGCAGTTGCAGAGGTGTCAGGTAGGTTGTCATTCATGGTTTTACCTCTTTATCCCAGAGATCCCAGAGTAACTTCTGGTCGCCAAGATTACTGCTTAAATAGTTCTCAAGGTATTGACAATCAGTTGCGGAGAGATCGTTAAATTTTACCCCGAGAGAGATCATTTGGTTAAGGCTCTTATCGTCACTTTTGATCCATGAGATGATCCCGGTGGTCACCAGGATATGATCAAGTTGAGGTATAGATATTGAAAGCTTGATTATTTCTTCTTGGAGATTTTTACCGTAGAAGAAACCGTAAGTGTCAACTATCTTAATGCGGACTCCGGTAACGGAAATATCTTCTACAAATCCACGAAATCTTCTACCGGCTGAGGAACTCTTCTTCCCTTCGAGAAAACTGAAAGAGACTGACAATGGTTTGTCCTGTCGGTAAGATTGCTGTTCTTTTTTCATATCCTTACTGTAAATATTCTATATTTGTCGATGAAAAAATTATCCTTAAAGCTTCGGGCCGGTTTAAATTGCGAACGGTAGTGATGAAATTGTTGTAGTTCAGACTTTTTGGGTTGATCACTCCCCGTTGCAGTTCAATTCGGCGCTCGTAAATCAGGTTTTTTTGGCTCTTATCAAGTTCATAGTCGACGCGCCATTGCAGTTGCGGCAGGTTTTCATGGCCGGTTGTCGGCAAATTGATGATTTGGTAGTTTTCAGGGAGGTTTAGTGTGGTTTTATCGATGATGGTCAGGTTGTTATTGATGACCAAAGGTTGTTGCCGGCTTTTTAGTAATGACTGGTAGGGATGCGGAAAATCCGCTGTTTTTAGCGGCAAGAGGAAATTAGATGTTTTGTCGACCGGGAGTGCGAAAAGATTTTTTATTTTGAAATCGGAGGTAAAGACCAGATCCTGTTGATCATCTTTGAGTCCTTTGATGGTTAGCGGGCTTAAAGATGAAGCTTGCGGGTTGATTTGGTGAAGGAGTTGAGAGGTGGCAATTTCTCTCTCCGGGGGTGAAAGATCTCGCCATTGGGCTCGCCAAGAGGTGGCGGCACTGCCTTTAAGGGTGAGTTTGAGCTGACCCGTGCTGTCAGGCAATTGATCCGTGCTCAAGGTGAGTTCGGTTTTGATCAAGGCGGATTCCCGATCTTTTATCTGAACCAGTCTCCCTTTTTCAAGGTCGAGAGCCCAGTGGCCGTCAAAACCGGTGATGCCGGGAGCCGGTTTACTGGTTGAAAAGCGGAAGAACTCTCCGGCGCTCTCGACCAGGGCCGTATCCCACCAACCGGGGTAGGGGAGATCGGTAAAATTTTTCAGGAAATGGTGTTGGCGGTTGACCATCAGAATGCGGGCTTGCTTTTGATGAAGGCGTAATTGATCGGCAAAAGCTAAAGCCAGATCACAACTTTGGCCATATCCCAGGTTTTTGGTTTCGGTCGGACTCTGGATTTTGAAATTAGTTTCCTGAAAGGATATCGTGTAGGTTGTGAGGTCGCGCATTTTGCGAAACAGTTTGTGGCTGATCGGGTTTGTCGCTGAGACGGACTCTTTGAGTTGGGGCCAAAACAGTTCTTCATTTTTATCCGTTGTCGCTTCTGTGAAAAAATTATTAAAAAAATCAGCGACTTGACGCCAGTTGTTAAAGCTGCTGACGAGCAGGCAAAACCCCTGTTCAGCTAACGGCGCGGCCCATCTTTCCGGGGTTAAGGCGGGAATATTCACTCCCCGCCAGTGATAACGGGTTTGCTTGTTTTCTATTTTCTCCTGTTTGAATGCAAGATTCAAGTTGTGTGGGGTTCGGTGTTGCAGAGCTAACGAAGTTGGACAATCGATGATAATCTCTTTCTCTAAAATCGGATCGTAGAGGCGGAAATACTCTTCACACCAGAAGCCGGTTTTAGCTCTCATCTCAAGCTCTATTTCAATCTCGCTGCCGGGTTCTACGGCGGGCAGGCTGACGACCAACTGACGGCTTTGTGAGTAGAGCGAGACCTCACTGTTCCAGGGGGCCGGGATGTCATGAATCTCCTCAGGTTTAACTTGGACAATCTCTTGTTCGGCGGTTGTTGTTTGGCCTTTAAGCAATTTGACACCCTGCCGGGCCTGGTTATAAGTGAATTTAAAATCGGCGTGCTCTTTTTTGCCTTTATATGTCAGAATGCGGCGTTTGACATAGAGATGTAATGTGTATGAACCGTCAGCCGCCACCGTGTAATGTTTACGTATTTTCAGATTGACGGCATCGGCCTCGGCTGTCAGCGCTGTCGCCGGGTTATCGGTTGTGGCGGCGGTAGCCGACCGCCCCCATAAAAGTAGAGCCGAACAGATAATCAGAGCCCAGACTAAAACCGGCAAAATAGTGATTTTTCTTAACTTATCATATGTTTCAATCATTTTATTTTTTGTCCTTTGTGCCTATTAAGGTCTCGCTTCAAACTGTCTCGGTGTGGGGACAGACCTTTAGTTTGCGCCCTGAGCGCTAGCGAGGAAGTGCCCTTGGGGTAACCATCGGTTATGGAGAGCGAAGCGATGTTCGCCGCTATTTGCTATAACTTTATGGTGGGCAACTGAATTTTTACCACTCAACCTCTATCGGGGTTAGCGATCTTTTCAGGTTGCGATTTTGCAAGCTGGTCAATAATTGATAATAATCGGGTTCAACTTCGGTTTTTTTCAGGGTGAAGCGGCGTTCGATGAGCAGTTTGTCGGGCTTTTCTTGAGTAAACTTTATAGTTTGAGAGAAGACTTCATTGTCGATTACAGTTTCTTTCGGCAGCTTGAGCGTTTTCGGTGCTTTGCTGAAGCTTAGGTGCTCACGCAAGATTGTCGTATAGGTGTAGCCGAGTTTGAGCGGGTAGCGGCGCGATGTCATATCGGCGCGTTGCAGAATCCAGCGGTCGAGTAAGCCCGGTTTTTCCATGCAAGCCAGAGGCTGTAAAAGACCGGCTGTCGGAGTTTTTTCCGGCTGGAGTAACGCCGTGACCAAAAAATTCCCTGAAAAAGTAAAGTTTACGCTGCGGTCGGCCGGATCGGACCAGTTTAGATTAAAGAGTTCAAGGCCGCTGTATTGACTTAAAAAAAGTCGTTTCAGGAAGTTTTCCTGCTCCTTGCGGCTCTGGTTCATCATGATCGAGCGCATCATGGTATCGTTAAATCCGGTGCAGCTTACGGTTATGGTGCCGCCAAGTTCTCCCGCCGGGGAGAGTTCGTCAATAATTTCTAAAGTAAAGCTATTCTCTTGCGGGGGCACCGGCGGCGTTAGAGCCAGGCTGCCATTTTTAGAGTCGGCAATCAGATAAGAGCACTCTCTTTCATAGTCAGGCAGAAACTGGCGGCTGGTTTCCGAGGTTGGATCAAGAAAGTGCCGGGCGTTACCGTTATCATCAAACACGGCAACAATCGCGTGATTAAAATAAGGCAGAGGGATCTCTTTATCCAGTTTGTCGCCGACGCGAATAAGCACGGCGGCGGCGTTGAAACCGGCCAGGCGCAGCATACTGACGAGCAAGGCGGCTTTATCGCGGCAGACCCCATGCCGACGTTCAAACGTTAAATTAACGTCGTGGGGTTCAAAGCCGGGGCGCTCACTTTCGCCGCTGACGCCGAGATAGCGGATCTGGCGAGCGACATAGTAGAAGAGGCCGGCCATTTTCTCATCAATGTTGCTTTTTCCATCAATCAGTTCAGCAACCTTTTTTTTCAGCTCTTCCCCCGGAGCTAGTTTTTTGGCAACCAGGCTATCATACCAAGTGGCAATCGCGGGCCAGTCGGGCAGGGTTGAATAGAGCAGACGCATCGCCACCCGGCGAAACGAGGGCATTTGCGGCTCGGGAACGATCTGCGGAACCCGGTTGAAAGTCCATGAGCGGATGGTTTTCGGCCGTTTCCCCGGAAGCCGGCTCTCACGAAAAGTGACACACTCCTTAACTTCATCCTTGATCAACCATTTGAGCCGGGTTTCGACAGGAGTTGTCACTGTAATGATGTAGGAGTGGATGGGGATATCGTATTGACCGAGGATTGAACCATATATCTGGTCGGCTATGATCGCCTTAAATTGCCGTTGATTGAGGCGATAGTGAATGGTGTCTCCGACCTCAAGTCCCGGCAAAAATACTTTTACGACTTTTTGCAGGGGATTATAGATATTGCTGCGGCTGTTGCCGGCGGCCGCTTCTTCGTGGCTATGGGCCGCGATATCAACGTTCCGGCGTTTACCGGCTCGAATAATTTCGCAAAACTCAATCTCCAGCCGGCCATAGGCTTTATTGACATGAAAACTCAAAACTTCGTGATTGCGTTTACCCTCTTCATCAAGTATCGTAATGTAGACGTCATCCTGACTCTCTTTTGAGCCATCGGCATGATATTCAAGATGTTCGATCTCCTGGGCCAGTACCGCATGGGCATAAGGATAGGTTGAGCGATTGATCTGCTCTATAAAAAGCGGAATTTCGGTTTCGCTTGAGTCTCTTGAAATCCGAGTTTGCTCTTTGGTCTCGGATTCAAGCGAATTTTTGGCCCGGCTTCCGGTCGGGAAAAGCAGGATGATGATTGCCGACAGCAACAGAAACATTCGTCCGCTGCGGGTTAAATTTAATCTGGTAGAATAGGGGAGCACGGTCTTGAAATAATTATTTTTTTCTGACATGGTTTCCTTGTTAAGGGCAGGTTAAATTTGGCATTCACCATATAGGTTGATCTATGCTCTTTTTATCATTGCCTTTTTAGGCTTATCCAGAAGTTTGCCAACAGCTTATTCACAGCTCTTGTGGATAGATTGAAAATCTCTTTACATTCTTTATAGATAGAACACACTGTTCGGCTAAGTTGTTGATATGATTGATGGTTACTTGTTGGCTTCAACCATTATTTTTTAATTGACTTTATAATTTCTTAATAATTACAAATAATTAGAGAGCAAATGGGCTGAGTTGTACACAGCCTGAAGTCCTCTGTCGCCATATATTGTAACAGTGTTTTGCATGATCTTATTAAATTCCCGTATTTCCTGCGCCGCCCGCTCAATATCATCATGATCTTTTACTAAGAACGTAAAGAACGTAAAGAACGTAAAGTAGTTTTTCGTGAGTGATGGGTTAAGGTGATTATTTTTATTTTTTATTTCGTGCGCCTATGTTATGGTGGAGCTATGAAAAAGTCATCTTTGTTAGTAACAAACATCTACCTGAGGGATCAGACTACTCGAGATAAACTGCTGCGGCAATCTGTCATCTCCTCCAGTGCCATAGAAGGTGTTGGCACGGCAGCTGCCAGAGCGTTGGCCGATATAGAACGTAAGCCGAAAGTTTTACTTACACCTTCAGTTGCCGCAAAGTCCGTTTAAGAACAGTGCCGAAAATCTCTTCCATCGGGTCATAATCATAGTTCATTCCAGCTTGAACCGCCGCAATATATTCCTTTTTGACCTTTCCTTTTATCAAGCTAAAGTCCAGTGGTGGATAACCAGCTTGCAGACCCATAAGTATCGAGAGCATTCTAACGAGTCGGCCGTTGCCTTCGCGAAAAGGATGGATAAGGATCAACTCAGTGTGAACTACGGCCAGGGCGTGGATAATTGTCTCAAGTTCTCCGAAAATGCAGGGGGTAAAGTTCCGTAAGGCTCCTTGTTCAAATTTCTTCATCAGGGTTGGAATTTGTTTAGCCATGGCAAAAGTGAAATCCCCCTTGCTGACATTCACTTGACGATACTGTCCCGCCCACGCATAGATTTTTCCCAGCCAGAGCTTATGCATATGACAGATATCTGTATTTGAAAACCTATGTTCTCGGTCATAAGTGCCGATAAATTCATTTAGAGCTCGAAGTTGTTCCCTGGCTTCTATTTCATCCATTTCCCGTCGCTTGGCAATACCTCGTCTATTTTTCAAAACACGGCCCCGCGACCCCGGCTCATATTGGCCTTCAAGCAACCCGCTGGTATCGTAGCGATCTTTTTGCTTCATTTACTCAACTTTTGTATTCAACTAAAAAATAGCTTGTAACCCAAAATTGTTTGTTTACTATTTGCGGTGTATTTAGTGATTTTTTCTTAGTTGAACCTTGGTTTATATTGTTCCTTAAATAGGCTACAATAACAATATCTATGCTAATTTATTGCATCACCTTATTTTCGCAAAGCTTTAATTCTTGCAAGCAGTGGTGGATGGCTGTAGTGAAGAAAGACATATAGTGGGTGCGGGGTCAAGTTGGCGAGGTTGTCACGGCTCAATTTTTTAAGCGCGTTGATCATGGTTTCCGGTTGCCCGGTTGTTTGGGCGGCAAAAGCGTCAGCTTGAAATTCATGATGTCGGGAGAGGGCTTGAAAAAGAGGGGTTAAGATCATCTCTATCGGGGTAAAGAGGAGGCTCGCAAAGATGAGGCCTGCGGCAATTGAAGCGTGTTCCATGAAAAAAGCCTGGTAGAGTGCGGGTTGCTTGATAAACCAGCCCAAGAGGAAAAAGATTATGCCCTGGTGGATGATGGAGATCGTAGTCATGGTCAGGATATGTCTCTTTTTGTAGTGGCCGATTTCATGAGCCAGCACCGCCAGGAGTTCCTCGACTGAATGTTGTTTAATCAGGGTGTCGTAGAGGGCGACGCGGCGCCGGCGTCCGAAACCGGTAAAAAAGGCATTGCCTTTGCAGGAGCGTTTGGAGCCGTCGACAACAAAGACGTTTTCCAGGGGGAAATCGACCTTAAGGCCATAGGCCAACAGAGCCTCTTTCAGTTCACCTTCCGGTAGAGGTGTAAATTTATTAAAGAGCGGCATGATCCAGGTTGGGGCGACAAGTTGGATAGCTAGAGTGAAGATGGAGGTCACCAGCCAGGCATAGAACCAGGCGAGCGTACCGGCATTCTGAAAAAACCAGAGGATTCCGGCCAGCAACGGAGTGCCGAGAATCAAGGCGAGAAAGATCCCTTTGATGCGATCCATAACGAAGGTTTTCCAGTTGGTGCGATTAAATCCGAAACGCTCTTCAATCACAAAAGTGCTGTAGATCGAAAAAGGGAGGGACAAGAGCGTGTTGACGAGCAGGAGCAGGGCGATAAAAATAAGCCCGGAGAAGAGAATATTGTCGGTTTGAGAACGGCACCACTGATCCAACAAGTTAAAACCGCCGAGAAACCAGAAACCTAAGGTTGCCGCCAGGGAAACAGCACTGCTGTAGTGTCCGAGGACGGTGTTGGCGCTAAGATAGTCACGGTTTTTGCGATAGCTTTTTTCATCAACAAGGTCTGAAAATTCAGCGAGTGGAGTTGCCGATTGGTTTTTTAGGTTGAGATGGTCGGCAATTAAGCCTAAAAGATAATCGCCAACCAGAGCGATCAGTATGATTACAGCGTATTTATTCATTTTGTAAACTCAGGAAATGTAGATTTTTTTGGAACAGAATTTTTCATAAGCCATCATCTTCTACGATGGTCACAAATGAATGTCAATATAAAGATGAAGTTTATAAAAGGATTGCAATCAAATGCAGATTTGTCGTATCTATACAGACTCTACGGGTGAAACTCATTTTTCTGAGATTGAAATTGAACTTTTAGATGCCGGTGCTATCGGACTGCTTTCTCAGCTGGAGTCGGCCAGTGGTATCATATTTCGTGAAACTGAGGGAGATTACCATTACCAATGGCACAATGCTCCTCGGCGACAGTATGTGATTATCCTTGAAGGTCGCGTTGATTTTACGGTCTCTGATGGTGAGTGCCGACGTTTTGGGGCCGGGGATGTGGTTTTGCTTGAAGATGTTACCGGCAAAGGTCACTGTAGCCAGGCCGTCGACGGTGAACGACGTAAATCGATTTTTGTAACACTTGATTGATGGCGTCGTAAAAAGTTCCGATATCCTGCGATGATGTGGTTTTCCAGACACTCGACATACTACATGTATGGTCTCGCGCCTGGAAAACCACATCATCTTGCACCCCAAGGGCACTTCCTGCGGGGCGTCTATCGAAATTTTTACTTAGCCATCCCGTTACTTTTTACGAATGCATCATTGAGAATCTAGAATTTTACTCCGGCATTAAAGAGAGAGCGGAATAATGACTGAAGCGGCGGAAGCAGTTTTTGCGGTTACGGGCTTGAGCAAAATCTACGATATGGGGGAGGTTCGGGTTAGTGCTCTCTCCGGTGTCGATCTGACGTTATTTGCCGGTGAACTGGTTGTCTTGCTGGGGCCTTCCGGCAGTGGCAAATCGACTCTGCTCAATATTCTCGGCGGTCTCGATACTCCAAGCGCCGGCCGTTTTTCCTATCGAGGGCGCGATCTTACTACGGCCACGGATCGGGAGTTGATCGATTTTCGCCGCTACCATGTCGGTTTTGTTTTCCAGTTTTACAATTTGATTCCGAGCCTGACGGCCCGGGAGAATGTGGCCGCAGTTACCGAGATCGCCAAACAGCCGATGACCCCGGAAGAGGCTCTGGCCTTGGTTGGTCTTAAGGAGCGGCTCGACCACTTTCCCGCGCAACTCTCCGGCGGTGAACAACAGCGGGTAGCAATTGCTCGGGCAATTGCTAAAAATCCTGCCGTTTTGCTCTGCGATGAGCCGACTGGATCGCTTGATTCCAAGACCGGCAGAGTTGTTCTCGCGGTTCTGGAGAGAATCAATCGTGAACTTGGTACGACCACGGTTCTAATCACCCACAATGCCGTGATCGCGGCTATGGCTGATCGGGTTATCAAACTGGCCGACGGCCGCGTCGTCGGGATTGAACGTCCGAGCGAACGTCTTGCGGCCCACGATCTGATTTGGTAGAAAAATTGCTTGAATAGAGTTGTGAAAAATCAAATATGAGAGCTCTTGACCATAAACGTTGGCGCGATTTCTGGAAAATGCGAGGTCAGGTTTTAGCCATTGGCCTGGTCATTGCTGCCGGTGTCGCGATCTACGTGATGTCTCTTTCGACCCTCGACTCCCTGACCCTGACCCGCCAGACCTACTATCGGGACTACCGTTTTGCTGATGTTTTTGTTAGTTTGAAACGGGCACCTTTATCTTTTAAAGAGCGTTTGCAGGAAATTGCCGGGGTTGAACAACTGCGTACCCGGGTGGTGGCTGCTGCCAACCTGACGGTACCCGGTTTTCATGAACCGATAAGCGGTCATCTCATCTCGTGTCCGATACCGGGTGTTACCCCTCTTAATAGCCTCTATCTGCGTCGAGGGCGGCTGGTTGATCCCGGTCGTGATGATGAGGTCGTGGTCAGCGAAGCCTTCGCCAAAGCTCATAACTTCACTCTCGGGGAGACCCTCACCGCGACGATCAATGGCCGCCGTAAAATCTTGCGGATTGTTGGAATTGCCCTGTCGCCGGAGTTTGTCTATCAACTTCAGCCCGGCTCTCTCTTTCCCGACTTCAAGCGTTACGGTATTTTGTGGATGGGGCGCAAAGCCTTGGCCAATGCCTACGATATGGACGGCGCTTTTAACGATCTCCTGATAAAATTGGCCAAAGGAACGCGACCGGAGGAGGTGATCGAACGTCTTGACCGGCTGCTTGAGCCCTATGGCGGACTTGGGGCGTATGCACGTCGGGAACAGATTTCCCACCGCTTTCTTACGGAAGAGTTTCGCCAGCTAGAGCAGATGGCGACCATCTACCCGGCAATTTTTCTGGCGGTGGCGGCATTTCTCCTGCATGTTGTGATCTCACGTCTGATCACTACCGAAAGGGAGCAGATCGCCATCTTGAAAGCCTTTGGTTATTATGATCGGGATATCGCTTTTCATTATTTCAAACTGGTGCTGATGATTGTTAGCGTGGGCGTCGGAATTGGTTTAATTGCGGGCTTCTGGCTGGGGCAAAATTTGAGCGAGATCTATATGGATTATTATCGTTTTCCCTTTCTTCTCTACACTTTGCATCCTCGTATTGTCGTATTTGTCGTAGGCGTCAGTTTAGCTGCCGCCGGTCTTGGTACCGGCGGGGCCTTGCGGCGGGTGGTAAAACTGGCCCCGGCCGTGGCCATGCGACCTGAACCGCCGGCGAGCTATCGGCCTAGCTGGCCCGAGCGTTTCGGCCTTAAGGATTTTTTTTCGCAGCCGACCCGGATGATTATTCGCCATCTCGGTCGCCGGCCCTTTAAAGCTGCGCTCTCGGTAATCGGTATTGCCCTGGCTTGTGCCATCCTGATGGTCGGCAGTATCTTTCAGGACGCGGTGGATTATATTGTCGAAGTCCAATTCGGCCTAGCTCAACGTGAAGATTTGACCGTGACTTTTGTTGAGCCCAGCGCTTATCGCGCACTGTTGTCCCTTCAGCGTTTGCCCGGAGTAGATCAAGGTGAACCTTTTCGTTCGGTTCCGGTTCGGCTCCGTTTCCGGCAGCGACACTACTTGACGGCGGTGGTCGGGATGCCGGAAGATAGCGTCTTGCATCGTTTGCTGGATGAAAATCTGAAATCTTTAAAACCACCGGAAGCCGGGATTGTCTTAACCGATCAGCTTGGCAGCATCCTTAAGGTTAAGCCCGGTGAACGTTTGACGCTGGAAGTTTTAGAGGGGAAAAGGCCGCAGCTTCAGGTCACGGTTGCAGGTTTAAGCAAAGAATTCATCGGAGTTTCGGCCTATATGGAACTTAGCGCATTGAATCGTCTTATGCGTGAGGATAATTTGATCTCAGGTGCCTATCTTGCTGTTGATGAATCCCAGCTGGCGAGTATTTACAAGGCCTTGGACGAGATGCCCAGAGTTGCCGGAACCGTCGCCCGCCGCCATGCCGTGACCAGCTTTTATGAAACAATGGCCGATCAGATGCTGGTTTTCACCTTTTTCATTATTTTTTTTGCTGGGGTCATCGCTTTTGGTGTGGTTTATAATAGTGCTCGCATAACCTTGTCGGAGAGAGCCCGGGAGCTGGCCAGTTTGCGTATTCTCGGGTTTCGGCGTTTAGAGATTGCCTATATCCTGCTGGGCGAGTTGGCAATCCTGACATTGGTTGCCATCCCCTTAGGTTTTCTGTTAGGATATGGATTGTGTGCCTATATCATCTATTCGCTGCAGACCGATCTTTACCGGATTCCGCTACTGGTTGAGCCCGGCACCTATGCCTTTGCCGCAACCGTGATCATTCTGGCAACAGCACTATCGTCCGGCTTGGTGGGCTGGCGGATTCAGCGCCTGGATCTGATTGCAGTCTTGAAAACAAGGGAGTGATGGCGTCGTAAAAAGTTCCGATCTCCTGCGTCGTAGTGGTTTTTCAGACACTCGACATACTACATGTATGGTCTCGTGCCTGAAAAACTACTACTCCTTGTATATCGAAATTTTTACTTAGCCATCCTGGATTTTTTACGAAAGCATCAAAGGAGTAGCCTTTGCGTTTACGAAATATTTTGTTTAGTTTATTGGTTGGTGGGGCTCTGGTATCGGCTCTGGTTTATGGTTTTCGGCCGCAACCGGTTAAAGTTGATCTGGTTGTTGTCGAGAAGGGATCTTTGACCGTGACCATCGCTGAAGAAGGGCGCACCCGGGTTGTTGATCGTTATATTATCTCGGCCCCGGTTACCGCGATGATGGCGCGGATCGATCTTGATGTCGGCGATAGTCTGATTGCCGGTGATCCTCTGGCTACACTTCATCCTTTGGTCTCGGCAGTTCTTGACCCGCGCAGTCGGGCTCAGGCTCAAGCTCGTTTAGCGGCGGCCAACGCCGCCTTGAAAGCGGCGCAAGAAGGAGTTGAAAAGGCGCGGGCTCAACTTGCCCTGGTGCAAACCAGGCAAAAGCGGGTCAGTAATATCGTGGCCTTGCAGGGACTCGCCCAAGAACGTTTGGATGAAGTCGAAAGCATGGTTAAGCAAGGTCGGGCCGGGCTCAAATCAGCTGAGTTCATGGTTGAAGTGGCCCGTTATGAGCACCAGGCGGCGTTGGCGGTTCTAAAGTTTACGAAAACGGCGGCGGCTCCGGGCGAGATTGAAAAAATCGTCTTAAACGCTCCGGTCAGCGGCCGGGTGCTTAAACTATTTCAAGAGAGTGCCGGAGTTGTTAATGCCGGTCAGTCTCTGTTGGAGATCGGTGATCCGCAAACCCTTGAGGTTGAGGTCGACCTGCTTTCGGCTGATGCCGTGCGGGTGCGACCCGGTATGCGGGTTCTTTTTTCTCGTTGGGGCGGCGAAAAAGAGCTTTCCGGCGTTGTCAAAAGGGTCGAACCGCACGGTTTTACCAAAATTTCGGCTTTGGGTGTTGAAGAACAGAGGGTTTGGGTGATTGTCAATTTTGTCGAGCCGGTAGAGAGTTTAAAGCGTCTTGGCGATGGCTATCGTCTTGAAGCAAACTTTATTCTCCGGCATGAGGATGCGGTTCTAAAGGTTCCGGGCAGTGCCCTTTTTCGACTTGATGATGGGTGGGCTCTCTTTGTTGTCAAAGAGGGGCGGGCCCTGCAGCAGCGGGTCGAGATTGGTCATCGAGGCGGGATTTATGTGCAGATCATCTCCGGTCTTAAGGTTGGGGCAACGATTATCAATTATCCCGGCGATAGTATTGTTGATGGTTGTCAGGTACGCCGCTTTGGTAAAAAATAGGGTAACTATTCAGCGCAAGTAGACAATTTATTCAAATAGTCCGTAAAGACCCCGTTTACACTTTTTGCGAAGAGTGAATCGCGGCGCTGTATCTCATTTACGGTGAAAACATTGACAAAAATCCCGGCGGCTTTAAGTGCCTCAAGCGGTGCCTCATCGACAATCGTATTACAAGGGTGATAGGCATCAACTTTCAGCATCTTAAGATAAGTAATGAGATTATCGGGATGACGATGCTCCTCTATTGCTGCCGTTGCGATTTCCGGTGCCAGAGTTTTGCAATATCGCAGGTATGAATGATAATCTGAGGAGATCAGTACCAGCGCTTCCATCTTTTGTTTGCGGATTAAGCCGACGACGCTTTCGACTACGGTCGCATCGGAAACATATTTCGGCATCGCTTTGATCTCGATATCTAAAAAGAGGCTGTGTGTTTGGGCAAATTGTAGGGCATTTTCCAGGGTCAGAAGTGGTTCATAGGTTGTCTTCGGGAGCGATACCTTGTGGTCTTTCAGGGTGCCAAACGGGTCATTGATGTAAAACCAGCTGCCATAATCGAGGCTTTGCAGTTCTGTCAGCGTAAAATCACCTACAGACCACGGCGCCCGCCCGGCAAATTGCGGAAGTTGTAACACATTGCTGGTACGTACCAGGGTTTTGTCATGGATGATGACCGGTACCCCATCTCGGCTCAATTGTATATCGACCTCGGCGAAATCGCATCTGCCGAGACTGGAACGCAGGGCGGAAAGGGTGTTTTCCGGGCAGCGCGACCGGTCACCCCGGTGAGCGGCGATGAGGCCGGGTTTTTCGAAGATATCCAAAAATCGCATATCTTATTTCATCCTAATAAGTTGGTTGATGTGTCCGTATGAATAATAAACAGAGCATCTATGCATGGGCCATGTACGATTGGGCCAACTCGGCCTACGCGACAACCGTCATGGCCGGATTTTTCCCGCTCTTTTTCAAAGAATATTTCAGTGCCAGTGCTGATGTCACTGTAAGTACCGCGCAGCTCGGGGCCGCCAATTCGCTCTCAAGCCTGATAATCGTCCTGATTGCCCCGCTGCTGGGTGCCGTTGCCGATGCCGGGGGTCTGAAAAAAAGGTTTCTTTTTCTCTTTGCCTACTTGGGAATTTTGATGAGCGCCGCGCTGGCCCTGGTCTCTAAAGGGGCCTGGGAGATGGCCATCTTTGTTTATGTCCTGGGCAACATCGGCTTTATGGGGTCAAATATCTTTTATGATGCACTGCTCCCCTCGGTGGCCGAGGAAAAAGCGGTCGACCGGGTTTCGGGGTTAGGGTTTGCCTTGGGCTACCTCGGTGGAGGCCTGTTGTTTGCCCTGAATGTTATGCTGGTGCAGCAGCCCGACTGGTTCGCTCTTTCAGGCAAAGCCCAGGCCGTCAAACTCTCCTTTTTCAGTGTCGCATTGTGGTGGGCTCTCTTTTCGCTACCGCTTTTTTTCTTTGTCAAGGAACCGAAAAACGGAACCGTAAAAGGAGCCCTGCCGGTCGCGACGGAAGGCTACCGGCGGCTTGCCAAAACCTTCAAAAAGGTCTCGAAACTCAAAGGCCTTCAGCTTTTTCTGGTTGCTTACTGGCTCTACATCGACGGGGTCGACACTATCATTCGGATGGCCGTGGATTACGGCATGGCTCTTGGGTTTGATGCCAAAAGCCTGATTACCGCTTTGCTGATTGTGCAGTTTGTCGGTTTTCCGGCGACCCTGTTTTTTGCCAAGTTGGCACAGGTTTGGGAGACTAAAAAAGCGATCTTTACGGCGATCTTGATCTATCTTTTTATCGTGCTCTGGGCCAGCGTAATGGATGAAATCTATGAGTTTTACCTGCTGGCCGTAATGATTGCACTGGTGCAAGGAGGCATCCAGGCACTCAGCCGTTCATATTATGCCAAGATGATTCCAGCGGAATATGCTGCTGAATTTTTTGGGTTTTATAATTTGCTGGGCAAATTTGCCGCAATTTTAGGGCCCCTGCTGGTCGGCATTGTGGCTCTAACCAGTGGCAGCTCGCGTGCCGCTATTGCCTCGATTGCCATCTTTTTTATTTTAGGGGCCGGATTGCTGTTGCTGGTCGACGAGAAAAAAACTGCTCGTCAAGTACGTGATGCTCTGAACTTATAATTGAGGGTGCTCATTCTTATTAAATTAACAAATTTTACTGTAACTATTCAGCTAACCCGTGAATTCAGGGGACACAATCCCGATTTCCTTCGGAGAATCAGGTTATGTCCCCAGAATTCACTGAAATCCATCAAAGTTAGGTGCTTTTCTACTTACACTGAATAGTTACATTTTACTTTGATGTCAAGTTGGCAGTTAACCTGAGGAGGAGTTGTGAAGCAGCCAGGTGATGAAAATATTTTTGTTAAGTTTGAGGCTTTGAGAAACAACCTCAATGAGATCATCTTTGATCAGGAAAAGGCGGTTGACGAGGTCGTGGATGCTTTTATTCATATGTCTTACCAGCCGGTTGAAAACCCTCCCCGGGCGATTATGACCTTTTTCGGGCCTCCGGCCGTCGGCAAAACTTACCTGGCCACTTCTTTGACCTCCTGTCTGGATGAGTATAGCGAAATCAGGCTCTTTGATATGGAGCAGTACAGT
>JAYEGS010000383.1:0-7488 GCA_034659215.1 Pseudomonadota bacterium
CGTCGGGGTTTTACCGGGGGCTGGAAGTATTATGGTCTACCCTGGACTTACACGATGAATCCGAAACTGGTTTACGGATTGCATAAAAAATAGAGCATAGCTTTTCGAGTGAAAAAAAGGGAGACCAAGCGGCCTCCCTTTTTTATGCCGGGTTAGGACGTTGAATGCTCTATTGAATGACAAGATTACTGACAGTAAGTGTTCCGCTGTTGATCGTCAAAATTCCATTCAGGGTTGTTGCCATCTCGTTGTTGGCATAGCTGCAGTCATAGCCGCCGACGATGTTTACGGTTTTGGCCAGATCAAGTGTCAGGTTTTCGGTAAAGTTTGTGGCATGGGCCTGGAGGGTTGCGTCCGGAGCAAGGTTGTTATTGTAAACCTCTTGCAGCGAGGTTGCGTAATAATTTTCACCCACCTTGATATGGGCATTGCCGCAAACACTGGTGCAGTCGACGAAGTCGATTTTGACTTCACTGTCGGAGCAGCCACCGGCATTGCAAGCCGTTAAGGTGACGGTATAGGTTCCCTGATCAGTATAGAGATGGGCAGGATTTTGTTCGGAACTTGTGTTTCCGTCACCAAAATTCCAGAGCCAGGAGGTTGGGTCGCTTGTTGAAATGTCGGTGAAAGTGACCAAGAGAAGTGGTGCCCCACTCGTCGGGTCGGCTACAAAGTCAGCCACCGGCGGGGTAACGGGTGCCCCCTGATCGTATTCTAAGAGGGATAGTGCGGGGTCGCCATAAAGGTTGAAATCAAAGAGATTCATCCAGCTAGTGCTACCCCAAGGTAGATTTTGGGCTCCCATATCACTTTTGACGTCATAGAGAGCGACCG
The DNA here is from genome assembly GCA_034659215.1 of Pseudomonadota bacterium. Taxonomy (GTDB): domain Bacteria; phylum Desulfobacterota; class Anaeroferrophillalia; order Anaeroferrophillales; family Tharpellaceae; genus Tharpella. The sequence goes on from JAYEGS010000383.1 coordinate 835, forward strand.
CTGCCGGTTTTTCATTGACAACCAGCTCTTCGCCGTAATAGTAGCCGATACTGGCGTTGTCGCAGTAGTATTTGAGGCCCGTATACCATGAAGTGACTGCATACCAACTCACCCGACTGGCACTGATGGTGGTGATAGCCCCGTTATTTAACATGGCGGCACCTAAATTGTTGTTGTTCTCAGGGTAGCCGTTATTGCATGAACATTGGTAGACAAAGGAGGGGTGGTTGTCGTCTAGAGATGCTGCATCGCTGCTCGAAATTATCGTGCCCCAGCCGCATTCGTCATAACCGAGATAGGCACCGCTTTGACTGCCGTGACCCCACCACCAGACCATACCGTAGGGGTTATTCATCCAACGGCTTTTGGTCGCTTCGTTAACGAGTTCTTCATCGCTGGAAAAATCTGAATCAGCGTCATTATTGCAGAGACTTCCCTGCATATACATCTTATAATCAATCATACCCTTGATGGTTAAGTAGTTGTCAACCATCGCTTCAGCCAGATAAGCACCATCAGTTGTGGAATCGGAAAAGCTCATGGGCAGCAGGACGTTATCACGCCAGTCGATGGTGATGGCGCTGCCGTAAGCGATGATTTTACTCAATACCGAATCGAGTTTTGTTATTCCGTCGGCATAAACCGGTATGCGGCCGACGTAGACTTCGTTCATAAGATCGACACCGCCCACTCCACGGTCACCGTTGAATTCGCCGAAATAGCCATCGCCGTCAAGATCCCAGTTGCCGGTCAAGTCGGCGTAGAAGTAGTCGGTCGGGGACTCTTTATAACTGCTTTGGTCGTTTCGCGGCCAACACATCTTCATCGGGACATCACCAACCGAATCGCTGCCGCTGCTTGGATCATCGGGATCGGGGTTGCCGATCAAGAGTACGTATTCGATCCCCATTCCCTGATAGTTATTGATCAGCCATTGCCGAATCTTTTCGGCCGTGCCATCGGGTGCTTGTCCGCTGAGAACCCCGTAATCATCTTCGGTTACCAGGATCGGCGAAAACCCTTTACCGACTAGGTAATCCTGAAAATCCGCAAGTTTTGTGCTGCCATCCCGGATCGTATTGGTGGTGATGATGGCATAGTTATAGGTCTCGCCGGACTGACGCGGGATTGGGGACTCGGAGGTATACCACTCTACGCTCTGCGCTGAGTTTAATAAAAGTTTGCCGACTCTTTTATCCATAACCGTATCGACAAAAGCAAATTGGGCCGAAGAGCTTATGCCGACTTGCTCATAGACTATCCGGATTGCGGCCCGGGGGATAAACTTAAGTTCCCGGCTTACCGGATTATACTGAAATGGGGTATATTTTATGGTTGCGATCCGCCATTTTCGCATTTGGGAGAGGCCGTGGTATTCAACTGGATGTTCAGGGTAGAAGGCATCTTGAGCGTAGATTTCGGGTACGCTATCAATGATTTTGGTAAAATCGACCCAAGTCGCCATAGCCGGTAGGGCTTCTATGGAAAAAGTTCCCAGACTCACGGAGCCCTCTTCCGTATATTCAACCCTGATTGTTGCTTCCAGAGCCGTTGGGGGTACCGCAAAACGGAGCAGTTTGGCCGGCAGGTCGGGGTATCCCGGTACCGCGTAAGATTTATAGCCCGGCAGGGAAACCTTATGATTGCCGTTAGCATCGACGGTGATCGTATAATTCGGGGCTGTGACCTGAAAAGAGAGCTCCTGCTCCGGATTGCTCTGAACCCCATAGAGGGGGCTGCCAAAAAATAAGATTAAAAAAAAGAAAAATAAATTAACCCGATAACGCTTCATGATCTTACATTCCCCAAATAGCTACCGATAAGGTGTGATCTTTACCGAGAAAGTCATCTTGGCGGTTGCATGATTGTGTTAGTGGCAAATACACTCTTGTAACCGAGTTTGATAAAAGTTTTCCGATAGTGTTGCGTTTAAAAAAATCGAATAGTTTCCGGCGGCAAATTATCGCTTAAAAATCCTATAGTTGGCCGGACTTGAAGTTGAATATAGCGTCAGCCCACAGAAATTGTGGAAAGACCAATTATACTAAAACTATCAACTATTATGCCAAGTCGACCCAAGCTCTTGAAATGATCAGGCAGCGGAATAAAACTTCCGGTTGGCCGAATATATCTGATCTGGTTGTGATACTGATTGAAAATATGTCAAATTCATAGTAATTAGGAGGCTGTGAATTAATAAATCGTTAATACGCCGCTGGAATACAGTGGAAAGTGAGAATCTCTTTGTTTAAATTTTTCCCTATTAGTCGTCGAATTGGGGCGAGTATCGGTCTTTGTCTGGGGCTGATTTTTTTGTTTTTTTCAGGGGCTGGGGCCGAAGCTGAAAAGATTCCTTTTTTGTCCGGTGATAGTCTGGCCGTGATTCAGGCAAAAATTGAGGCTAATGGGTACGATTTTACGGTTGCTCCTAACTGGGTGACGCGTTTGCCCCGTGAGGAGAGAGAGAAGTTGCATTCAAGGCATCCATCTCCGTACCCTGCCTACCGGGCCGGCAGCAGTTTTGCGGAAGGGCCACTGGTTGTTGGTTCAGCCGATGCGTTGCCGACAGCCTTTGACTGGCGCAATTATCAAGGGCACAGTTATATCGGGCCAATTCGAGATCAAGGTTACTGTGGTTCATGTTATGCTTTTGGCGCTTGTGCGGCGGCTGAAGGGGTTTATAATTTTGCCTCAGGTCAATATGACGAGAACTGTCTTGATCTTTCTGAAGCTTTTCTCGCTTTTTGTCTTGATCAATATTATCCCGGTTACTCTGGTTGTTATGGCTCCAGTTATGATTACGAGGAACTTGATGCCCTGGTTGAACGCGGCGTTTGTCTGGAGACGGCTTATCCGTATACCGGCGAAGATCAGGGATGTGTTTCCGGTTCGGAAGCTGCCCTTCGGGTAACCTATGACGGCTGGTATCGGATCCCCTGCGGCTATGTTGACGCTATTAAATTTGCGATTATGACCTACGGTGTGGTTGATGCGGCGGTACTTGTGGGCGATGCTTTTGAACTCTATGATACTGGTATCTATAAAGATTCAAATATAAGTTGTGATAGTGTTCCTTGTGACTACACGCCAACCAACCATTGCATAGCTCTGGTGGGTTGGGATGATAATGGGGGTGACGGTTACTGGATCTTACGTAACAGTTGGGGCACCGGCTGGGGTGAGGATGGTTATATGCGGATATCGTATCATGCGGCCCATGTCTCTTGTGCAGTTTGCTATCTGGTTGCAAGAACAGAGATATCCGGGGCCAAGTGGAATGACTATAACGCTGATGGTTCTTGGGATGTTGATGAACCGGGAATTTCTCACTGGAAAATTTATATAGATGCAAATCTTAATGACCAGTGGGATGCTGGGGAGGTGTATACTCTTACCGATCAGGACGGGAATTATTCATTTACCGGATTAAACCCGGGAATTTACGAGATCGCAGAAGAGCGGCAGGATGGTTGGTCGCAAACTTTTCCAATGTCCGTAGCTGCTGCAGTAGGTTTGGCAGGCGGGCCATCTACTCAATTTGCTGAACTTTCAGAGCAAGAACGGGGGGAAATCGAACTTACGGTGATCGATAGCCCCCCAACTCCTCCGGTTGGTCATGATCGGGTCATAGTGCGGCAATTTCCCCGTTCTGCGGCTTCATTGAGTAATGTGCCGACTTCCAGATGGACCTATGGTTGCTCAGCTACATCAGCCGGGATGCTTTTTGGCTACTATGATCGCACCGGTTATCGCAATATGTATAGCGGCCCAACTAATGGAGGTGTTGCTCCGTTAACGAATCTCGGTCAGGGGGCAACTCCGCGTTCTCCGATCAGCGGTTCATGCTCGTTGATTGCGAGCATGGATGGTTTTGATGGTCGGGGTGCGCTGGAATCCGAGCCCGGTCATGTTGATGATTACTGGGTCGGCTATGGCACCGCAGGGCCGGATCCCTGGGAGGGGAGTGCAGACGATGAACATGTTTGGGGAGGGTGTACGGCTGACTATATGGGAACCAATCAGTGGAAATGGGATTTTGATGGTGATGGAGTTCCCGAACATAATTCTGATGGCTCGACTGTGTATGTCAGTTATTCCTCTGGGGCTAAATTGTATGACGGTGACCCTGTATATGAGGCATATTTAAATGGGCAAACAGCTTTGTGTCGTGGCTTGCGGCTTTTTGCCGAATCACGGGGCTATGCAGTTGCGGAAAATTATAACCAGCGTGTCGACACCAATCCGACAGTAGTTGCCGGACAGGGATTTACCTTTGCCGATTTTAAAACTGAGATCGACAATGGTTGCCCAGCTCTAATTCACGTTACGGGTCACACCATGCTTGGGGTTGGTTATGACGATGCGACACAAACCATCTATCTTCACGATACCTGGGATAATGAAGTACATTCAATGTTGTGGGGCGGGGATTATACCGGGATGACGCTCGAGGCGGTAACCGTTATTCATTTGGCATCCCCTCCCGCTGTTCATAGCGTTGTTTTGGTTGAAGGTGAGGTGGTTACCGGCATAAATTTCGGTAACCATGGGCAGTCCGAAACCGATACTGTAAATGTGGTTGACGGGTTGCAGTATGATGCTATTCAGGATGCTTATGATGCGGCCGGCGATGGCGACACGATTCAGGTGCAGATTGGCAATTTTCTCGAATCACCGGTCTTTGGTCAGTTTGATGTAGATGTTTTTCTGGACGGCGGCTTTGATGCCGCTTTCAGCGAGCCGGTAGGCGTAACCAGGATACTCGGCACGATGACGATTGAAGCGGGCAGTGTCACCCTTGATCGGATTGTAATTCAGTAAAGCAGAATCGTTTACTTAAATTTAAAGTCGTGAATTGCGCCGGCGTTTGGCATTAAGGTAATCATTTAGTTTTATGAATCCCAGGATCAAGAGATAGAAAAAGATAAAGATTGGGATATTTTCTGAAAGTTCGGCCATCGGGATCGATTCCCGGTAGTCTTGAAAGGGCCCGGTCTTAACTCCCAGGATTATCATGCCCACGAAGATTAGATAGCAGATTGTAAAGAGCCAGATCGGAATGCTTTTCACATTTTTCCCATCACCGCGTACCTCTTTCAGGAATTCCTCTTTGGGTGATTTACGGAATAGTTTCATATTTTTCATCACCTAATCTCCTGTTTCAATCTTGAGTTTTCCTTCCACCATCTCCACCCGAGCCTCACCGCCCTGTTTTAGTGAACCAAAAAGAAGTTCGTCGGCCAGAGGGTCTTTGATCGTTTCCTGAATCAGGCGATCTAGGGGGCGGGCTCCGAATTTGGCATCAAAGCCGTTTTCAGCGAGCCATTTTCGCGCATCTTTGCTCAAAAAGAGTTTGACTTTGCGGGGTTTTAGAAAAATGTCGAGTCGGGCCATGAATTTATCGACGACCTTGAGCATGATCTCCCGGTTCAAAGGATGGAAAAAGATGGTTTCATCAAGCCGGTTACGAAATTCCGGCGTGAAAAGTTTTTCTAAAGCTTTGCGGCCTTTCTCCTGCGGTTTGCCGTCATCAGGTTCGCTAAAGCCGACAGTGTTGGCGGCCATCTCCCGGGCTCCGGCATTGCTGGTCATGATCAGGATGGTGTGGCGAAAATCGGCCTTTTTCCCGTTGTTGTCGGTCAGTGTCGCGTAGTCCATGATTTGCAGTAAAATCCCGAAAATATCAGGATGGGCTTTGTCGATTTCGTCAAAGAGGATCAGAGCGTGCGGGGTTTTTCTGATCTGTTCAGTTAAAAGTCCGCCCTGTTCAAAACCGACATAGCCGGGCGGTGAACCGATGAGGCGGGCGACCGCATGTTTTTCCATGTATTCACTCATGTCAAAACGGACAAGTTCAATCCCGAGCCGCTTGGCGGCCTGACGGCAGATCTCGGTTTTACCGACACCGGTCGGCCCGGTAAAGAGAAATGAGCCTAAAGGACGTTCCGGTTGGTTGAGTCCGGCATGGGCTCTTTTTAAAGCCCGGTAAAGGGCGGCTATCGCTTCATCCTGACCGAAAATTTGATTTTTAAGATGGTCGTCGAGGCGGGCCAGGCGGGCGGCGTTATCCGCCGTTACTTTCTTGACCGGAACCTGAGCCATCTGGGAGACAATTTTTTCGATCTCCGGTACCCGGATGGTTCGCATTTTTCGGTCACCGGCAGCTAAACGAACCGCTGCCGCCGCTTCATCAATAACATCAATCGCTTTGTCCGGGAGACAGCGATCATTGATATAGCGGGCCGAGAGTTCGGCCGCCGCCTTTAAAGCGGTCTGGCTGTAGTGAACCTGATGGTGCTCCTCAAAACCGGGCTGTAAACCTTTGAGGATGGCATAAGTTTCATTAACACTTGGTTCGGCCAGGGTTATCGCTTGAAAACGGCGGGCTAAGGCTCGGTCTTTACTGAAATTTTGTTTGTATTCTTCATGCGTGGTCGAGCCGATACAGCGGATATGGCCGGCGGCCAGGATCGGTTTAAGGATGTTGGCCGCATCCATCGAACCACCGCTGGTCGCGCCGGCTCCGATCAGGGTGTGGATTTCGTCAATAAAAAGAATGACCTGCTCTTTCTCCTCAAGTTCCTTAATAATTCCTTTAAGACGTTCTTCAAATTGGCCGCGATACTTGGTTCCGGCCAGAACCGCTCCCAGATC
>JAYEGS010000384.1:0-7482 GCA_034659215.1 Pseudomonadota bacterium
TTAGCTGACCGGTCATTACCTAATGCCAGAGCTATATCATTAGCCGGAATTGCCACAACTTCAATATCTTTACGATCTGGAACCTCCGTCGCAATCGAGGAGTTATAGAGCAATTTACCTCCAGGCACCAGACGATTGATAAAAGCTACAGCTGACGGTGGATTTAGGGCTACGACAATATCGGGAGCTGAAGCAACCGGCGATGCGATCTCATCATCAGAAATCGTCAGCGTACAGTTAGCCGTCCCCCCGCGCATAGCGGCACCATAGGCGGGGAGATAGGTGGCATGAAAGCCTTGGTACATAGCTGCATTACCCATAACATTAGCGAGGGTCATCACCCCCTGTCCGCCGGAGCCGGCGCAAAGTGTTTTTACAATCATCCCTTTTCCTTCCTTCTCTCTTCGCGCCTATCGGTCAGCAATCCTGGTTTATACTCCTTCACCATCTCCTCTTCAATCCATTTACATGAGGTTACCGGATCCATCTTCCAGTTAGTCGGACAGGGTGAAAGAATTTCAACAATTGAGTACCCTAAACCATCAATCTGAGTCTGAAAAGCGTTACGAATTGCTTTTTTAGTCTTGCGAATACCGGCCGGCGTGGCCACCGAAACCCGTTCAGCGTAAGTAACTCCGGGGAATTCAGCAACCACATCGGTAATATGCAGAGGATAACCATCAACTTCAGGATTACGACCGGCCGGCGATGTTGTTGTACTCTGCCCGATCAGTGAAGTCGGTGCCATCTGGCCGCCGGTCATTCCGTAAACCGCATTATTAATAAAGACAACACAGATATTCTCGCCGCGATTAGCCGAATGGATAGTTTCAGCCGTACCGATTGCTGAAAGATCGCCATCACCCTGATAACTGATAACAAAAAGTTCAGGTTTGGCCCGCTTGGCTCCAGTCGCAATAGCCGTACCCCGACCATGAGCGGATTCGATAACATCAAAATCAAAATAGCGGTAGGCCAGAACCGCGCAACCTGCCGGACAAACAAGATAAGCCTGTTTACCCAGATCCATCTCTTCAAGCAGTTCCGCAACGATGCGATGGACAACCCCATGCCCGCACCCGGGACAATAATGAGTGACCACATCCTGCTTATAATATTTCGGCCATTTATTAACAAGTTCCATACACAACATCCTAATGGTCAATGACTAAACTAATGAATAAATAAAATTTCAAACAAGTACGGCAAAGTAAAAGCTTCAGATTCGAGGCGCGCAAGACCTAAGGAATGAGGCGTACATACAGTACGCCGCAGTGACGCAGGTCGTAGCGCAACGAAGAAGCTGGAGTTTTTACGAGACCGTTACATTCGGCGATAATAACGATGGATAACCCGGGAAAACTCTATCGGTGTCGGAATAACGCCACCGGGACGACCATGAAAAGAGAGTTCGGTCTGTAAACCGTCAAGGGCCAACTTCACATCTTCGACCATCTGGCCGGTACTCATCTCAAAGACGAGGAAATTTTTAACCTGGCGAGCGACCTTCTGTAAAATTTTATCGGGAAAAGGAAACAGGGTAATCGGTCGCACCATACCAACTTTAAGTCCCTCTTTACGAGCCCGCTTAATAGCCCCTTTAGCAATTCTGGCGGTCGTTCCATAAGCGACGACAACAAAATCGGCATCATCCATCATATAGAGTTCGTAAAGCGTCTCTTTTTCCGCCATCTCTTTATATTTACGCACCAACTTCCAGTTATGGCGTTCCATCTCCAAGCCATCCAGAATCAAAGATGCCTGATAACGGCTTTCGCCATCACCACGCCCTTTCAAGGCCCAGGGTTTCTCGGGTAGATCGGTGATCGGTTCGGGAAAAACAACCGGCTCTTTCATCTGCCCCATCATCCCGTCACCAAGCAACAAAATCGGAGTTCGATACTCATCTGCTAAAGCAAAGGCCTTAACCGTCAAATCCGCAAGTTCCTGAACCGAGGCCGGAGCTAAAACCGGAGTCCGGTAATCACCATGCCCCCCACCTCGGGTAGATTGAAAGTAATCTCCCTGAGCCGGAGCGATATTACCGAGGCCGGGACCACCGCGCATCATATTGACAATCACCGCCGGAAACTCGAAACCGGCCAGAAAAGAGAGGCCTTCCTGTTTCAGACTGACCCCGGGACTCGATGATGAAGTCATCACCCGGGTACCGGTCGAGGCCGCACCAATCACCATATTAATAGCGGCTGTCTCACTTTCCGATTGCAGAAAGACACCACCAACTTTACGCATATTAGCTGCCATATACTCGCCCAACTCATTCTGGGGAGTAATCGGATAACCAAAATAACATCGACAACCCGCCCGAATCGCCGCCTCGGCGATACAATGGTTACCGCTCGTAAAAACTTTATCCACTATACACCTCTATCGCCAGATCAGGGCACACCTGAGTACATATCATACAGCCGACACAAGCCTCCGGCTTGACCGGCTCCGCCGGATTATAACCCATACTATTGAGTTTTACCGAAGCCCCTAAGACCTCTTTCTTGCAAAACTCAATACACAAACCGCAACCCTTACAAAAATCACGGCGCACCTTGACTGTAAAAACTTTATCTTTTTTACTCATCTAAATATTCCACTTGCAGACTAAAAAAAATCGAAAGAACCATTTTATCAATAAATCCACCGACAAAAAATTGATGTCGTCAGTGAAAGGAGGTCTAGTTAACAAATGAGATAAAAAAATTCAAGCTTTATTTATTCTTATACCTGAATAAATAGTTGAAAGAGCTTTTTGAGAGGTGATAATTTTGAAAGGACACAAAAAAACCGAGCTTTAAAAGCTCGGTTTTTTTGTGTTTTATTTATATCGACATGGGCAACAAGACCCGCCAACGAAATATCATCAAGCTACATTTTCACGAATCCAATTAATGGTATCATCAACCGGGCTGCCGGGCGTAAAGATCGCCTTGACGCCGGCTTTTTGCAATACCGGAATATCATCTTCGGGAATGATGCCACCGCCGAACACCGGAATATCATCAGCCCCCTTTTCAACCAGGAGTTCGATAATCCGGGGAAAGAGGTACATATGCGCACCCGCCAGACTACTGACCCCGATCACATCAACATCTTCTTGAATCGCGGTTGCCACAATCTCTTCCGGGGTCTGATGCAAGCCCGTGTAAACTACCTCAAAACCGGCATCACGCAACCCACGGGCGATAATCTTAGCTCCACGATCATGGCCGTCAAGACCAGGCTTGGCAATCAATACCTTAATTTTTTTATCACTCATTGATCAAATCCTTTAAATATAGATTTTGCTGGCAAAGTAAAATGTTCAAATGCGAGGCGCGCTTGACCTTAAGGAATGAGGCGTACATAAAGTACGCCGCAATGACAAAGGTTAAGCGGAACGAAGCAGTTGGACATTTTTCGAAGCCATATTTAGAACATTCCGGGATCGGTGTAACGACCATAAACCTTGCGCCAGCAGTCGCAGATCTCCTGGACACTGACATGGGCTTTTACCGCTTCAATAAGGTGCGGCATCAGATTATCGGTGCCCCGTGACGCGGTCTCGATAGCATTAAGGCAGGCTTCCACCTTAGCTGCATCACGACTCTCTTTAATCTTGGCCAGACGCTGAACCTGGCGTTTCTCAACCACCGGATCGATGGTCAACAGATCGACCTTCAAGGTCTCATCCATCTGGTATTTATTGACCCCGACAATCGTCTTTTCACCTTCATCGACCTGACGCTGATAGTTATAAGCGGCATCGGCAATCTCTTTTTGCGGAAAACCGACATCGATGGCCTTGAGAATGCCGCCCATATCATCGATCTTCTGAATATAATCCAAGGCTTTACTCTCCATCTCATTAGTCAGAGACTCAACAAAAAAGGAACCGGCCAGAGGATCGATGGTGTTGGTAACCCCAATCTCTTCACCGATAATCTGTTGCGTCCGTAAAGCGATGGTTACAGCGTGCTCGGTCGGCAGAGAGAGCGTCTCATCAAGTGAATTGGTATGCAGGGACTGGGTTCCACCAAGAACTGAAGAGAGCGCCTGAAATGAGGTTCTAACCACATTATTGTAAGGTTGCTGGGCGGTCAGTGAACAACCCGCCGTCTGTGTATGAAAGCGCAAAAGCCAGGATTTAGGATTCTTGGCCCCGAAGCGGTCACGCATAAAACGCGCCCACATCCGGCGAGCGGCCCGATATTTGGCAATCTCTTCAAAGAAATCAACATGCGCATTAAAGAAAAAGGAGAGACGCGGAGCAAAATCATCAACATCAAGACCGCGATCGATACACGCCTGAACGTAACCAAGACCATCAGCCAGCGTAAAAGCAAGTTCCTGTACCGCGGTTGATCCGGCTTCACGAATATGGTAACCGCTGATACTGATCGAATTCCAGCGCGGTACCTCTTGCGTGCAAAACTCAACCGTATCAGTAATGATCCGCATTGAAGGCTCAGGCGGCAACATGAAGGTTTTCTGAGCGATAAACTCCTTGAGCATATCATTTTGGATGGTTCCGCCGATCTTATCGCGACTTATCCCTTTCTTTTCCGCTGTCGCAACATACATCGCCAACATAATTGCGGCCGGAGGATTGATCGTCATCGAGGTCGTAACCTGATCCATGGGGATACCTTCAAAAAGGATCTCCATATCATCAATGGTATCAATTGCGACGCCGCATTTTCCAACTTCACCCAACGACATTGAGCTGTCGGAATCATAGCCCATCAAGGTCGGCATATCAAAAGCCGTACTTAAGCCGGTCTCTCCATGGCCCATAAGATAGTGAAACCGAGCATTGGTCTCTTCGGCACCGCCCATCCCGGCAAATTGGCGCATAGTCCAGAGACGGCCCCGATGCATACTCGCCTGCACCCCTCGGGTGTAGGGAAACTGGCCGGGGAACCCGAGATCTTTATCATAATCGAGTTCACTGATATCTTCCGGTGTATAGATATTTTTAATCTCTTCATCGGAGATCGTGGAGAAACGCTCAAGGCGCTCAGGCGCTTTAGCCAAACTTTTTGCCAACAGTTTTTCCCACTCCTGATGGCGCTCAGCAACCCTTTCTACAGTAGCATTTGTAAACATTTAATTTTCTCCCTCTTAAAAACTATAAGCGTCCCAGAATCTGCTGGGCAATAACCAAACGTTGAATCTCCGAGGTTCCCTCGTAGATCGTTGTAACCCGAACATCGCGATAAAGTCTTTCGACCGGATACTCGGCCGTATAACCATTACCGCCCAGCACCTGAACCGCCTGATAACAAGCCCGGTTGGCGGCCTCGGAGGCGTAGAGTTTAGCCATTGAAGCCTGAGTCGTAAAAGGCTTTTTCTTCTGTTTCAAAAAGGCTGCCTGCATCACCAGCAAGCGAGCTGCTTCAAGTTCGGTGTAGGTATCGGCAAAGCGCCATTGCAACCCCTGAAAAGTAGCAATCGGACGACCGAACTGCTCCCGCTCTTTGGCATATTCAGCTGCATAATCAATAGCTTCAAGGCCAATTCCCAAGGCTAATGAAGCAATCCCGATGCGACCCCCATCAAGAGCCATGAATGCGATTTTAAGACCAAAACCCTCTTCGCCGAGAAGATTTTCGACCGGAATCAGACAATCATCAAAAACTATCTCGTTAGTACATGAGCCACACTGCCCCATCTTCTCTTCAGCTTTACTGACGCTAAAACCCGGAGTTCCTTTCTCAACCAGAAAAGCACTGATCCGTTGACTCCGAGACGCATCTTTATCGGTCACCATCCAGACCACAAAGATCCCGGCATACTCAGCACTCGTGATAAAAATTTTGCTCCCGTTGAGGCGGTAATGATCACCCTCTTTTACGGCGGTAGCCCGCATCCCCCCGGGATCGGAACCGGCCATTGATTCGGTCAGACCAAAAGCTCCGGCCGAATATTCGCCGCTGCAGATACGGGGGACATATTTCTGTTTCTGCGCTTCATTCCCGAAGGCACAGATAACCTCAGCCACCATATTGGTCACCGACATGGTCACTGCCGTCGCCGCACAAGCCCTAGCAACCTCAATCATCCCGAGACTATAAGGGACAACTCCAACCTCGGCCCCGCCATAGTTTTCCGGAATATTCATCCCCATAAACCCCAAGCCGGCCATTTTCTTGAGATTACCAAGATCCATCCGATGTTCTTTGTCCAAAATAGCAGCGTTGGGTTTAAGCTCACCCTGAGCGAAATCCCGAACCACCTCCTGAATCATCAATTCATCATCATTAAGAAAAAAATCCATTTATACCCACCCTTTCCCTACTCGGCAAAACAGGCCCAAAATAGGGATATTTAACTCATAGAACGTCTTTATATGAAAACGGGAGCTTGGGTACACTAAATCTCATTTTTTGTCAACTAAAAACAGTTAACGTGAGCTGGCAAAAAGGGGTAGGAGAAATGGAACAATTCAGTATATTCGCCATAAAGTTACAGCAAATGGTACGAACATGGGCTTCGCCCGGCTTCGAGGGGGACACAGCTCAGATCGGCAAGCGGCTTGCAGCCGCCGCCTGGAGCAATGTCCCCGCATCGAGATAGTTTGAAGACAGCAATCTGGATAGTTACAAACAAAATTGATATGTACAAAAAAACCCCGAATCAACCAAAAATTGATTCAGGGTTTTTTATATTCAAACTATCTCGATCGGGGTCAATGCTTTGCGTCAATGCGAAGCATTTATGCAAGGCTTTGACCCCATTGAAAGAGGGCGAAGCAAAACAACAAAACACCCTCTCTATCTTAACAGGTAATATCGAACCACTAATCCTACTGCAACTCTTTGAGTTTCTCGATCAGAACCGGAATAATCTTGTTCAGATCACCTTCGACGCCATAATCAGCAACATTAAAAATATTGGCTTCTTCGTCTTTATTGATACCAACAATAAATTTGGAAGAGCCCATACCGGCCAGATGCTGAATCGCACCGGAGATACCGGCAGCGACATAGAGATTAGGACTGACCACTTTTCCAGTCTGACCAACCTGAGCTGCATGCTCGCGCCAACCGGCATCAACTGCCGCGCGAGATGAACCAACTGCGGCTCCGAGAGCATCGGCCAGATCTTCGATCTGTTTAAAACCTTCGGGACCACCAAGTCCACGACCACCGGAACAGATAATATCGGCTTCGGTCAATTCCGGACGATCGCCGGAGGCCATCTCTGAACCGGTAACCGTAACTTTAGCAGCCGGAATTTCCGGCGCAAAATCAACGGCCGCACCGGCAGCGCCATCAGCCTCTTCAATCACAAAAACATTAGGACGCAGGGTCGCCATGCGAGTTGGCCCGGCAATCTTGTAACTACCGATTGCTTTACCGTCATAAATCGGATGTTTGAAAAGAAAATCGCCATCGGCAGAAGTCACTTCAATACAGTCAGTAACCAGACCGCAATCAGCTTTTGCCGCAACTCTAGGCGCCAACTCTTTACCAACCGCACTATGAC
>JAYEGS010000385.1:0-5922 GCA_034659215.1 Pseudomonadota bacterium
AATACTAGAGAAGCTTAAACAACATGCGTCGGCTAACCCCGTGATTTTATTGGCGCGCCAGGCAGGACTCGAACCTGCGGCCTACGGATTAGAAGTCCGTTGCTCTATCCAGCTGAGCTACTGGCGCATTTAGTTAAAGTTTTACAGGATTATTTCGTCTCCGCTACTCCCGGAACCTTGGTTTCATAATTACAACCTTTTTGCGAACAGCGCAAGGTTTTATCGCCTTCACCCCGACGTTTCTTTTCGACGAGAAAAGGATACTCGCAGCGAGGACAGGCGAGAGGGTATGGTTTATCCCAGGTTGCATAGGTACATTTGGGATAGCGATTACAGGCGTAAAAGATTTTCCCCTTACGCGACTTTTTCTCAACCAGTTCACCGTCACACCCTTCCTGTGGACATGCGACCCCGGTACCGACGGAACTCGTATATTTGCATTCAGGGTAGGTGGAACAAGAGATAAAACGACCATAGCGACCGTTTCTCAGTTGCAAAGGGCTGCCGCATTCGGGACATTCTCCGGCATCGGCGAGCACTTCCAGGTCGCCATTTTCACCGCCCCCGCCCAGATCTTTTGTGTTTTTGCACTCCGGATAGTTAGGGCAAGCGAGAAAACGTCCGTTACGACCCCACTTAACCACCATATTGGCACCGCATTTTTCACAGATCTCCTCAGTAACCTCTTCAGTCGCCTTTTTGGCGTCGCGCATGGTTACCAAAGCCGTATCAAGTTGCGCGGCAAAGGGTCGATAGAAATCAGCCAGCAGAGCCTGCCAATCGCGGCCGCCGGCTTCAACCTGATCAAGGTCAGCCTCCATTCCGGCCGTAAAGGAGACGTTAAGTATATCGGGGAAACTTTTTTTCAGAAGTTCAGTAACCAAACCACCCAAATCCGTCGGATAGAAACGTTTCTCCTGCAATTCAACATAGCCGCGATCCTGGATCGTCGACATGATCGAAGCATAGGTTGAAGGTCGACCAATCCCCTTCTCTTCAAGCTCCTTGACCAGAGTACTTTCGGTAAAACGCGGCGGCGGCTGAGTAAAGTGCTGCTTGGGCAGAATATCCTTTAATTTTAAGATTTCGCCTTCACTCAAGGCCGGCAGTTCGGTTTCGGCCGCCTTCTCTTCACCATTATTATCTTTGCCCTCTTCATAAACGATGAGGAATCCGTCAAAGAGCTGGCGCCGGCCCACGGCTCGCAACTCGTAGCGCTCACCCGCCATAATCGAAACCGTGGTCTGGTAGTAACGAGCCGGATTCATCTGACTGGCGACAAAACGCTTCCAGATCAGGCTGTAGAGACGAAATTGATCCTTGGCCAGATAGCTTTCAACATCCTTTGGAGCGTACCCCGGCGAGGTTGGACGAATCGCTTCATGAGCATCCTGAGAGGCATTTTTATTACGATACGATTGCGGTTTACCCGGCAGATACTCTTTACCAAAGAGCTCGACAATCGTCTCACGGCATTCGGCCACCGCCGAATCGGCAACCCGCACCGAATCGGTACGCATATAGGTGATTAAACCAACCGGCCCCGATGAGCCAAGTTCGATGCCCTCATAAAGCTGCTGAGCCACCATCATCGTTTTCTTGGCGCTAAAACCAAGCTTACGGGCGGCCTCCTGCTGGAGTTTACTGGTAATAAAGGGCGGCGTCGGGCGGCGTTTACGCTCTTTCTGTTCAACTTTGCTGACTTTACAACTTGAGTTTTGCAAATCGGCGACAATTTTATCCGCCGTTTCCTGGTCACCAACCTCAGCTTTCTCACCATCTACCAGATGTAGACGAGCTTCAAAAGGGGGCGGCACAGCGCCTGCCAGCGTCGTCGTAATACTCCAGTATTCAACCGCAACAAAAGCCGAAATTTCGGCTTCCCGGTCACAAACCAGACGCACCGCCACCGACTGAACCCGCCCGGCGCTCAAACCACGCCGCACCGTTTTCCACAACAGAGGGCTTATTTTATAGCCCACCATGCGATCCAGAATCCGCCGCGACTGCTGAGCGTTGACCTTATTTAAGTCAATTTCCAGAGGGTTTTGCAGGGCCTGCAAAATGGCCGATTTGGTAACCTCATGAAAAAGCACCCGATGAATCGGCCCGGCTTTGCCCAGCTCATGAGCGATATGCCAAGCTATCGCCTCACCTTCGCGGTCGGGGTCAGGAGCCAGGAGAATCTGATCCGCTTTACGGGCAGCTTTCTTGAGCTCGGTGATAATCTTGCCCTTGCCTTTCAAAGGCACATAGCTGGGTTCGAAATGATCCCCTTCGATCTCGATGCCAAATTCATTGGGCGGCAAATCACGGACGTGGCCGACTGAAGCCTTAACCACATACTCAGGGCCGAGATATTTGCCGATAGTTTTGGCTTTGGTCGGTGATTCGACTATCAGTAAAGTATATCCCATCAGTGAAATACTATATCCTGATCATTTTCCATAAAACTCAAAAAACGATCTCTAACGGTTAAATCCGGCCGCCCGACAATAACAACCATCGTGGCGATCACTTTAATCTCTTCCAGCCCGACCCGTATACCGCCCAGAAACAGCGCCTGATCGATAATATCTTCAACTGTTGCCTGGTCAAGGATATCCATCTGGCGCAATTTAGAGAGCCAGATTCGCACTCCACGGCTAAAGGTTTGGCGCTCTTCCGGCGTAAAATGCCGTTGAAAACCATTCTCCGGTTCCAGATCAAGGAGCCGGAGATTAAGATCCTTACCCTGGGAGAGGTTGGCAATCCAACTAAACGCCGTCTCAATTTCAGGAAAGTCAAAACCTAAAGAGACAAGATCGTCAACGATCTCCTCTTCCTGTTCATAAAGATCAATTTCATCGGCCAGATAATCCGATATTATTCCGATTATGGCCATAACCCGTTGATACATATAGTGGGTAACTCCAAATTCAATTTATATATTCAGGAGCGATACGAAAAGTGTTTCCGGCGCTTTTGATAAGCATGCCGTTTAACTCCAACTCCAGTAAGATCCGACTCAAAAGCCCGGATTCCCAGGCCAATTTTTCCAGCAGATCGTCAAAGATTATCTCATCCGGCCCCAAAGCCGCGACCAAACAAGCCTGTTCCGGGCTCAATACGGGTCGTTTTACTATAATATCGGCCCTATTCCCGGAAACTGACCCGACTTTTTCATCCACACTCAACCAGGGCAAAGCCAAAAAGATATCCTCAACCGATTCTAAAAGTTGAGCCCCATCTTTCAAAAGCCGATTCACGCCCCGGCTGCCGGGCAAACCGGGCGGGCCGGGTACGGCAAAAACTTCTCGCCCCTGTTCCAACGCCAGTCGCGCCGTAATCAGAGAACCACTGCGCTCACCGGCCTCAACCACGACCACCCCCTGAGAGAGGCCGCTGACGAGACGATTACGCCTCGGGAAATGGTGTTTATCCGGTCCCGCCCCGGGAGGAAATTCGGTCAACAATGCGCCGTTTTCAACAATTTTTCCACTTAAGTGCCGATGAGCCGCCGGATAAACGACATCAAGGCCGGTGCCAAGCACGGCCACGGTCGAACCACCGCCCCGCAAACTCCCCTCATGGGCTGCTCCATCAACGCCTAAAGCCAAACCACTAATAACGGTTAAGCCTTGGGCCACAAGCCGGGAAGCTAAAGAAAAAGCAAATCTCCGTCCCAGTTCAGAAGCCCGCCGGGCACCAACAACGGCAATTGCCGGAGAGCGCAAACACGTTAGCGACCCTTTGAAAAACAGAACCGGAGGCGGATCGACAATCAGAGCCAGATTTTCCGGATAACGAGGATCATCCAAAGAGATAATCTCGCCGCCTATATCAGAAACCCGCTGCTTAATTGCCGCAACTTCAGACCAATCAGAAAAAACGGATACGGCAATGGCTGCCGCCGACCGAATCCCAAAAGAGACCAGAGTTGCAACCGGCACCGTAAAGATCGCTTCAGCAGAACCTAAGCTCCGCCAAGCCCGAGCAATCCCCAAAGCCCCGAGTCCGGGCACCAAGGTCAATGCCAACCAGTAATCCAAAGGCTCATGTCGGATCATCGCTTACCTGTCACAATTTATCAGGAGAAAAGAGGAAACCCGACAAACCTGCCGGAAAATCTCCGACAAGCAGCCAACGAATGCGCCGCAATAAACAAATTGCCCGGCTTAGTCAAGGGAAATCTTCTTTACAGCACCACTCTTCAAGTATGATAATTTGTTTTACACAGGCCGACTCATAAAAGTACTCCTGTCAGACCGCCCTGCTGACCACACTCTTTTCCTGTTGACATAACCTAACGGTTAACGCTAAGAATAGACACTATAATTGATAGTCGGGAGAAAATAATTATGAAATTTCCATACGGTATCTCTGATTTTAAAGAAATTGCAACGCAAGATTATTTTTATTGCGACCGCACTGATAAAATCCCGTTACTAGAAGAGAGCAAGTCACAACTATTTATCCGCCCTCGACGCTTCGGCAAGAGCCTGGTTCTCTCAATGTTGGAAAACTATTATGATGTTGCCAAAACCGATGAATTTGATGAGATCTTCGGCCATCTTGCGATCGGCAAAGATCCCACCCCATTACGAAATTCCTATTTCATTTTACGCTGGGATTTTTCGTGTGTTGATACAACCGGCAGTACCGAAGATCTGAAACGGTCACTGTATAATCATTTAAATGCAAAAATCGAAAGTTTTGTCCGCTATTATCTTTATGCGGGGTATGAGTTACCAGCGGTCAATATAAACTATGATGATGCTCTGTTTTCCATAGAATCTTTACTAAGCGCCATTAAAACTACGCCATATCCGATCTATCTCCTCATCGACGAGTACGACAATTTTGCCAACACCCTAATGATGGGCGAATCAGGCCCAACCGGAAACGAGAGATATGAGACGATTGTTCATGACGAAGGTATTTTAAAAACCCTGTTCAAGGCGATTAAAGCTTCCACCTCCGGTTCAATGTTTGATCGGGTTTTTATAACCGGCGTCTCGCCGGTGGTCTTAAGCGACATTACCAGCGGCTATAACATCGCTAGAAATATCTACTTTGAACCCGCATTTAATGATTTATGCGGCTTCAGAGAGAATGAGGTGCGCGGCGTCATTGAACAACTGGTAACCGAATGTGATTTCGATCCGGAAAAAATACCGGGAAAGGTAGAGGACGCTCTCGATTTAATGAAAACCTATTACAATGGCTATCTTTTTGCCGTTGGTCTGGATGAATATCTCTACAATCCCACCCTATGTCTCTACTTTTTTGACCAGTTTCAAAAAACGTGTAAGTATCCGCGCAAAATGCTGGACTCCAACCTGGCAGTGGATGAATCCAAACTGGAATATATCGCCAAAATCCCTCTGGGCCGGGAGATTCTTCTCTCGATGATGGAAAAAGACTGTTACTTAACGGTAGAGGATATTTCAGACCGCTTTGGGGTCAGGGAGATGCTCTCTGACAATTCCAAAAACAATATTTTTCTGGTCTCATTTCTCTACTATTTTGGCGTCTTGACCCTGGCTGGAGAAACCGATGATTTAAAAATAAAGCTAAAAGTTCCAAACCTGGTAATTCAGGGATTGTATGTCGAAAGAGTCCAGAAAATGCTGCTCCCTGATCCCGGAACCCGGGACGATGGCCGGTTGGCGGCGGAAAAAGTTTACCAGAAAGGTAACATGGAACCACTCCGTGACTTTGTCGAAAACCGTTATTTTTCGGTGTTTAAAAATCGTGATTACCGCTGGGCCAATGAACTGACGCTTAAAACAGCATTTCTGACTCTGCTCTATAATGATATTATTTTTATCATGGATTCAGAAACTGAACTTTCACGCAAATACGCTGATCTGACGATGATAATCAGACCTGACAAAAGATATGGAAAAATATTTGACGTTCTGATCGAGTTCAAGTTTA
>JAYEGS010000385.1:6022-7473 GCA_034659215.1 Pseudomonadota bacterium
AATGATATTATTTTTATCATGGATTCAGAAACTGAACTTTCACGCAAATACGCTGATCTGACGATGATAATCAGACCTGACAAAAGATATGGAAAAATATTTGACGTTCTGATCGAGTTCAAGTTTATCAACTTAAAAGAGGCCGGGTTAAGCGGTGAAGAGGCTAAACAGTTAGCGATAGATAAATTGCACAACCTGCCCCAGATCAAAAACGCCTTTGCCGAGGGCCGGCAACAGGTTGCCCTCTACGCTAAAGCCTTAGATAAAAAATACGGCAATCTCCGCCTGAAAAAATTTGTCGTCACCGCGCTTGGCTTTGAACGGGTCTGTTTTGAAACGGTTGATTAGTCAGTTAAAAAAAGAATTCAGGAGATAGTGGTCATGAAATTTCCATACGGTATATCTGATTTTAAAGAAATCGCGACGCAAGGATATTTTTACTGTGACCGAACTGATAAAATTCCTTTACTTGAGGAGACCAAGTCGCAACTCTTTATCCGCCCCCGGCGCTTCGGCAAAAGCCTGATTCTCTCAATGCTGGAAAATTATTATGATGTTGCCAAAACCGATGAATTTGATGAGATCTTCGGCCATCTTGCGATCGGCAAAGATCCCACCCCATTACGAAATTCCTATTTCATTTTACGCTGGGATTTTTCCTGTGTTGATACCACCGGCAGTACCGAAGATCTGAAACGGTCACTGTATAATCATTTAAATGCAAAAATCGAAAGTTTTGTCCGTTATTACCTTTTTGCGGGCTTTGATCTGCCGCCGGTCAATATAAATTATGAGAATGCTTTATACTCCATAGAGTCTCTGTTAAGTGCCATTAAAACCACCCCATATCCGATCTATCTCCTCATCGACGAATACGACAATTTTGCCAACACTCTAATGATGGGCGAATCAGGCCCAACCGGAAAAGAGAAAAATGAGACGATTGTTCATGATGAAGGTATTTTAAGAACCCTGTTCAAGGCGATTAAAGCTTCCACCTCCGGCTCCATGTTTGATCGAGTTTTTATAACCGGCGTCTCGCCGGTAGTCTTAAGCGATATTACCAGCGGCTATAACATCGCTGATAATATCTACTTTAAACCTGGATTTAATGATTTATGCGGCTTCAGAGAGAATGAGGTGCGCGGCGTCATTGAACAACTGGTATCCGAATGTAATTTCGATCCGGAAAAAATACCGGAAAAGATAGATGATGCTCGCGATTTAATGAAAACCTATTACAATGGCTATCTTTTTGCCGTTGGTCTGGATGAATATCTCTATAATCCCACACTATGTCTCTATTTTTTTAAGCAATTCCAGGAAACCTGCAACTACCCGCGCAAAATGCTGGACTCCAACCTGGCTGTAGATGAATCTAAATTGGAATATATCGCCAAAATCCCCAAGGGGCGGGATATTCTGGTCTCAATGATGCAAAAAAATTGTCT
>JAYEGS010000386.1:0-7393 GCA_034659215.1 Pseudomonadota bacterium
TCTCGCACATTTCCGGGCCAGCTATAGGAGCTCATAACCTCGATTGTCGCGGGACTGATATCTTCGAGATGGCGGTTGTACTCTTTGTTGAAAAGTTCAAAAAAATATTTGGCCAGAAGGGGGATGACAGCTTTGCGATCTCTTAATGGTGGAATATTGATAGCCATGACATTGAGGCGGTAATAGAGGTCAGCCCTGAACTTACCATCCTCTACCATCTCTTTTAAACCCCGGTTGGTCGCTGCAATAATTCTTACATTAACATCTATATCATAATCCCCGCCGAGTCGGCGGTAGCGTTTGTTCTCAATGGCCTTGAGAATTTTGCCTTGCATTGGAAGCGGCATGTCGCCGATTTCATCCAAAAAAACAGTCCCGCTATCAGCTAACTCAAAGATTCCTTTCCGACTTTTCCCGGCATCTGTATAGGCCCCTTTTTCATGGCCAAAAAGTTCGTTCTCCAACAGGTTGTCGGGGATTGCGGCGCAGTTGATCTCGAAAAACGGGGCCTTTGAGCGGCGGCTGTAGAGGTGTACGGCTTTGGCCACCAGTTCCTTGCCGGTTCCACTTTCTCCCTGGATTAAAACTGTTTTATCATTGGTTTCAGCGCATCGTTTTATGACTTTGAAGACATCAATCATCTCCGAGCTGTTACCGAGCAGGCGGTCTTCATCGATTTGCTGCTCTATCGAATGGCTGAATTGCTCGACCTGCACTTTAAGTTGCCTTTTCTTGAAGGCTTGTTCGATGACATGTTTGACCGATTCGAGGTTAAAGGGTTTGCCGATATAATCTTCAGCCCCGAACTTGAAAGCTTCAACCGTTGAGCCGACATCGGCGTAGGCGGTGATCATGATGACGATGAGATCTTCATCGTCGCTTTTGAAACGCTCAAGTAATTCAAGTCCGTTAGCATCAGGAAGGCGGATGTCAAGTAAAACCATCTGTGGTCTGAAAGTGGATATTTTAGTTTGTGCTTCAGCCCCGGATTCGGCAGTGTCGACCGTGTACCCGTTTTTGATCAAAGGTTGTGAAAGTGACCAGCGAATCAGGTGTTCATCGTCGACGATAAGAATTCTTTCTTTGCTCATGGTAATCCTTACTCACGGTAATTCTTTGGGGTGTGGGGTCAGATTTTATAGCGTAGCAAAAACCATGCAACTGTTATTTAGCCGTTTTTTTAAGTTGTGCTTTGCGGCTCTGGCTATGAAATGCATGCTTTGGGTAGTCATATAACGCACTTGTTGCGCCATATGACTTTTTTGGCGGATATTCACACTGTGGTTGTGGGCTTTGAAAGGTCTTCTGCAACCTTTTTAATATTCTCGTAAAGAGCGGCTGTCGTCTCTTTCTTATTTGAGAGAGATTTATTTTTTGACGGTATGATCATTGCGGTATTTGGACTTAAAAATAGGGCTGTTTCCAAGTCGGTTTGTTTAACCGTAAATTTTTATTAAGGTGCTTAATATTTAAAAATATTTTATCTGTCGGTGGGTGACTATGGGTAGTGTATTTGATATCTCCGAGGTGAGGGATAGGTCTGGATCGGATGGTGTTGTTCAGGACTCTATCGATAAACAACTGGTTTATCTCCAAAGAGAAGTAGAAGATCTTCGTCGGGAGAAAGAGTATTTTGCCAGTGTGATCAGAAACTTCCGCAATGGCCTGCTGACCACTGACAATGAACTTAAAATTGTTCACTTTAATCGTACGGTTGAACGCCTTTTGGGCTATAGCCCGGATGAATTGCGCCGGATGAAACTGCACCAGTTAATTGAGACCGAAGAGAAAACCGTTTTAAATATTCTCAAGCAGGGTGGGCGTTGTGTTGATCCCAAAACCGGCGAGATGGGTGAGTTTAATTTCATTACAAAAACTGGAAATACCTTTCCGGTAGAGGCCTGTTTTTCCGTGATTACGGCCCTTGATGGTTCGATTTGCGGAATGACTTGTACGTTTCGCGATGTGACTCAGAAGAAGAAGGTAGAGAAGGCTATGGCCCGTATGGCTCGGCTCGCTTCTCTTGGTGAACTGGCTTCGGGGATGGCTCATGAAATCAAAAACCCCCTGGCATGTATTGCCGGGGTTCTTCAGAATTTGCAGTTTTCCGATAGCGATGATCCGAGTTGTGAAAACGCGTATGCTTTGATGGTTCCTGAACTCCTTTCCCAAGTTGAAAAAATAGATGTAATTTTAAATGGGTTACTCCACTTTGCTAAGCCGGGGCTTACTGAAATGGTTCCGTTACGGATTCGTGAGATCATTGATGCGACAACTGTTCTGGTTGATCGTTATCTACAGGAAAAAGAGATTGAACTTCGGCTTGAGTATGGGGGCGTTGATCCGTTGGTCAAGGGAGACGAGCAGCTCTTGCAGCAAGTCTTTTTGAATATTCTTATGAATGCTTGCGAGGCGCTTGCCACAGTTGATCGGAAACGCATTCTGGAGGTTAATGTGGTTCTTCAAGAGAACATTAATCCGGAGGCTGTCAAGGGAGATGCTGAGGCTTATGAGGTTGTCGAGATTGAGATTAAAGACAATGGTGAAGGGATTGCAAAGCCTTTTCTGGATTCAATTTTTAATCCTTTTGTGACGACTAAATTCAAAGGTACCGGTTTAGGCTTGGCAACTTCTCATCGGATCATGGAACAACATGAAGGTACAATCACGGTTGTCAGTTGTCCGCATGAGGGTTCAATCTTTAAATTGACTCTGCCGGTCTATCATATTTGATTTAAGTCTTGAACCTGTTGACGTGGGTGGTTTGTTTACTATGACGGTTAAGAAAAAGATAATTGTAACTGTTTTTATTGTTATATTTATTTCTTTGAGCTTTGGTTTGTTGATGCATTGTTTTTATCTTCTGCCTGAGCTTGAAACCCTGGAACTTGATGAGGGAGGGAAAGATCTTGAAAGAGCGGTTATGGCAATCAATCGTGAACTTGAACATTTGAGTCTGTTTTGTTACGATTGGGCCGAGTCGGATGATAGCTATCGTTTTGTCAAAGATAATAATCAAGCTTTTATCAAATCCAACCTTGGGGAAAATACCTTTCTTCATAACCGTCTGGCCCTGCTTTTTTTTATTGACCGGAGTGGGCGGATGGTTTGGGGCCGTTGTTACAGTGGTGAGTTTGAGGAGTTTATCTTGATTGGAGAGTTGAGCGAGCAAAAATGGCCAACAAAGCATCCTCTCCTACAGCATTGCCGCAATGATAGTTTTATCAAAGGATACCTGCAGACTGTAGAGGGTCCAATGCTGCTGGTCGCACGACCCATTGTGCCGAGTGACGGGGTTGGGGATATTCGCGGTACTCTGGTGATGGGACGTCTGCTCTGTGATGGATGTGTTGAGATGATGCGGGAGAGAACTCAGGTCGACATGGAGGTTTGGGCCATGGATTGTGATACCTTGTCCCCGGAGGCCTGTCAGGCCAGGGATAATTTGACCCATCAAAACTCCACTTTTTTTGTTCGTGATAAAAACTGGCTCTATGGCTACACCTATTTCGACGATATCAACCAAAAACCGACTTTGCTGATCAGAACCAAAGCCTGGAGGACAAATTACAAGAAGGCTAAAGAGGGGGTTTTCGTTGATATGACCTCTTCTCTGTTGGCCGCCATTGTGGTTGCATTTTTGCTTAGTTACCTTTTGCATCTTCTGATTAGTCGGCCCTTGGCGCGTTTTGCCGGAGCTCTTGCTGAAATCAGTTCCAGTGGAGAGATGAAGCAGCTTGAGGTGAAATCTTCTGCTGATGAAATTGGACATTTGCAGAGAGAGTTTAACCGGATGATTCAGCGTCTGCATGAAGATGCCGAAAAAAGAAGCTCGATTGAGTCCGATTTGCGGATCAGCCGGGCTAGTTTGAGTGCCGTTCTCGATGCCGCACCTGATGGTATCCTGACACTTAATGATAGGGGGATTATTAAGACGGTTAACCTCGCGGCAGCACGAATGTTTGGCTATGAGTGCGGTGCTCTGCATAACCGAAGCATCTTGATCCTGTCTGCTTCGGAGCAACGACCGGTTTTGCAGGAAGAGATGCTTCAATTACGTGCAGATCCGGATAACTCGGTCTTTACCTTGGGTATTGAAATGACGGGGATTCGTCAGGATGGAACTAGCCTGTTGGTTCATTGCAAGGTGGGTAGCGTTGATATCGAGGGTGGTGTTCGGTTTATCTGTATCGTTAGGGATATCACAGGTTTGCGAGAGATCCATGAAAAATTGATGCGCGCCAAACACTTGGCTTCGGTTGGCGAGATGGGGGCTTCGATTGCCCACGAGATTCGTAACCCTTTAGCTGGAATCAGCGGGGCTGTTCAGGCGTTGATTGATATGAGTTCAGCTGCACAACCGGACTATAAGATTCTTAAGGAGGTCAACCGTTTGACTGATCGTATTGAGGGTACGGTTGTGCAGATGCTTGAGTATGCCAAAGATTGGCAGCCGGAGCCCAGGCAGAGTCCTGTCGTGGCCTTGATTAAGGAGGCGGTTGCTGGTTATAGTCGGCAGACTGATCTCGGGAATACGGTGATCAGAGTGGAGGGCAGTGAGGAGATCAGGGCTCTGGTCGACCCGGAGTTGATTGGTCAAGTGCTGGTAAATCTGATGACTAATGCGATTGACTCATGTACTGATTGTCACGGTGAACTTCTTTGGCGAGTAGAAAAGAGTCTGCGCGAAGTCTGTATTACTTTGCAGGATAATGGTTCCGGCATTGATAGTGAGGTGCAAAGGAGTATTTTTAAGCCATTCTTTACGACCAAAGAGAGTGGTCATGGTCTGGGGTTGGCAATTTGTCAGAAAATTATTGAAAAACATAATGGTACCATTACCCTTGAAAGCCGGGTAGGGGTCGGCACCAAAGTGACAATTATGCTGCCGAAAAGTAAATTTCTCAAAGCTTGATGGAAATATCTTGACATAAAAGGTGTAGATAGGTTAAGAGCTCTAATTATGAAAACGAACTTTTGCGATAACTTTTGGGGTTGGTGGTGGCCAGGCGAATGTAATTTGTCCGAGCGAACTCCACGACGGCTTAGTTAACGCATAAGGTAGATTGACTGACCGTTAAGTCCTTTAAAGGGCTGTGGAAGAGCTTGGATGCTTTGCCACAGCCCTTTTTTTGTTTTTAACATAGGATAATTTTATGGAAAAGAAGATATTTCCAACCTTTGATGAGTTTGAGCGGCTGGCAGGTGATTACAACTATGTGCCCGTCTGTCGTGAGATTGTTGCCGATCTCGACACACCGCTGACTCTCTATCATAAACTTGCGGTCAAAGAGGATTTCTCCTTTCTTCTCGAAAGCCTTGAAGGCGGCGAACGTTGGGGACGTTACAGTTTTATCGGTTACCGTCCGGCGCTCCTTTTCTGTCAGCGGCATCAGGAGATTGAAATTATCCGAGGGAATCGAAAAGAGTTAATTAAAACGGCGGATCCTTTGCCGGAGATGGCCCGGATTATGAAACTGATGGAGCCGGCTCCGGTGGCCGGTTTGCCGGATTTTTATGGTGGCGCGGTCGGGTTTTTCTCTTTTGAAACGGTCAAGGCTTTTGAGAAAATCCCCCATACCGTAGATTGTGATGTTGATGGGGCTGATGCCTGGTTTATGGTTCCCGAGATTTTGCTTGTGCATGATAACCTGCGACACTCGATATCCCTGGTTCGTCTGGTCGAAGTCGGTGAGGGAGGGCGCGAGCGGGAAAAATTGGCGGCCATCTATCGGGAGGCTTTATCTGATCTTGATGAGGTTGTTCAACGTATTCGTCAACCTCTTAACTGGGTTGCCCCGACTCCGGCGACCGAGCCCTTGTCGTTTAAATCCAATATGAGCCAGGCCGAGTTTTTACATATGGTTGAACGGGCAGTCGAGTATGTTGAGGCCGGAGACCTGATTCAGGTGGTTTTGTCGCAGCGTTTTCAATGTCTGCAAAAGCTTGATCCGGCGGCCATCTATCGGGCTTTACGTTTGATAAATCCCTCACCCTATCTTTTCCATTTTAATTTTAATGGTGAACGTCTGATCGGTTCATCGCCGGAGCTTTTAGTCCGTAAAAACGGCTCCCGGGTCGCGGTTCGACCGATTGCCGGAACCCGGCCGCGGGGAGCTGATGCGGAAGCTGATCAGCGTTTGGCTGAAGAGTTGCTGGCCGACCCCAAAGAGGTGGCTGAGCATATTATGTTGGTCGATCTCGGGCGCAATGATATTGGCCGGGTCTCAGCCTATGGTCAGGTTCTGGTTGAAGAGTTGATGAAAGTTGAACGTTATTCGCATGTTATGCATATTGTTTCCCATGTTGAGGGGGAACTGCGGCCCGGTCTCGATATGTTTGATACCTTTAGGGCCTGTTATCCGGCCGGAACCGTGAGCGGTGCGCCAAAAGTCAGGGCCTTAGAGGTCATCGATGAGCTCGAACCGACCCGGCGCGGGCCTTATGCCGGGGCGGTCGGTTATTTTGGTTTCTCCGGCGATATGGATTTTGCGATTACGATTCGCACGGTAACCGTAAAAGATGACCTGATCCATTTTCAGGCCGGCGCCGGTATCGTCGCCGATTCCAACCCTGAAATGGAGTATCAGGAGACTTTAAACAAAGCTTCCGCCATGCGCCGAGCTCTGGAATTAGCGGCCAAAGGTTGGTAAAAAAAACTTGGGAGAGTCATAAATGAACATGAACACCAAAGAAGCCATCAGCAAAATAATCGAACGCCACTCCTTGACTGAAAATGAGATGGAGAGCGTTATGGAGGAGATTATGACGGGTGCGGCCACGGCGGCCCAGGTCTCGTCTTTTATCACCGCCTTGAGAATGAAAGGCGAGACGGTTGCCGAGATCACCGGTGCGGCTCGCGTCATGCGCCGGAAAGCGACCCGGGTCGAGGTCGAGCTTGACCAGGGGCCGGATGGCGAAATTCTGGTCGATACCTGTGGTACCGGTGGGGACGGCAGTCATACTTTTAATATCTCAACTGCTTCCGCCCTGGTTGTGGCCGCCGGCGGCCTGAAGGTTGCCAAACATGGAAACCGTTCGGTTTCAAGCCTCTGCGGCAGTGCCGATGTCTTAAAAGCTTTGGGCGTTAACCTGGAGTTGACGCCGGCTCAGGTCGCTGATTCGATCAAGCAGGTCGGCATCGGTTTTCTTTTTGCGCCGTTGTTGCATGGGGCGATGAAATATGCGATTGGGCCGCGGCGCGAGATCGGGATTCGGACGATCTTTAATGTTCTCGGTCCCTTGACTAACCCGGCCGGGGCGAATGTGCAGCTCCTGGGTGTTTATGATCGTTCATTGACAACAACCCTGGCCGCAGTCCTACAAGGTCTGGGTAATCAGCGAGCTATGGTTGTGCATGGGGCCGGGGGGCTCGATGAGTTGAGCCTGGCCG
>JAYEGS010000387.1:0-5309 GCA_034659215.1 Pseudomonadota bacterium
GTTATAACCCTGGAGATAAATTTGGATTCAATCAGAAATTTTGTACAACTTAGAAAAAATATAGGAACTTCCGGTCAACCCACATCAGAACAGTTCAGATTGATTGCAGAAGCGGGATATGGGCATGTGGTAAATCTCGCCACACCTGACCATCCAGACTCCATTCCCAACGAAGGTCAGATGATTACACAACTAAACATGAGCTACACGCATATACCTGTACCCTTCGATGCACCATCACCAAAACATGTTAAACATTTCTG
Source organism: Pseudomonadota bacterium (assembly GCA_034659215.1). Lineage (GTDB taxonomy): Bacteria > Desulfobacterota > Anaeroferrophillalia > Anaeroferrophillales > Tharpellaceae > Tharpella. Next base: position 264 of record JAYEGS010000387.1, read on the forward strand.
TGGGATAATGAGCATCTTATCTACGGAACAAGTATTTGTTCACTGTATCATGAATTATAGAGTATCTGCTTTTATGTTCCATTTTCTCAACAAGATTGAAGGCAATAGTGAGGCAGAATCAAAATCAGAAATATTTGATTGGTGGTCTCCAGATACAGTTTGGAAAGATTTGTTAAAATGGACTTCTACGAAAATCGGGTTATAACAAAAGGGTGGAGAGGACGCGAAATAAGCCTTCAATTCTTTCGATCATTACGGTCGCGCCCCTCACCCAAGTCGTTAGCCTTCAGAAATATCGTCATCATTAGCACCGATTATTTCATAAAAAATATTTCATTCTGATCTAAGTAAATTCTTAACATCCATAGCCCTCTTGACAATTTGCGAAAAAAGAACCATATTGAAACCATTGAGGAACTAAACTTTTTTGGGGAGGAGCGATATGGCAAATATAACAGTCAAAAATATTCCAGATCATGCTTACGAAATACTCAGGCAGGTTGCCACAACTAATCATCGAAGTATTAACAGTGAAATTATCTGCTTAATCGAGAAAGCGACGTTAAGTAAACCTATTCTTCCAGAGCAACACCTAGCCTTAGCTAAGCGCTCCAGAGAAAAAACAAAAAAATTCCTTCTAACCAATGATATACTACAGGTAGCTAAAGAAGAAGGACGACCATGATAGTTGTAGACACCAATATTATAAGCTATTTTTACCTAAATTCTGAATACTCAAAAATTGCTGAACAAACATTCAAAAAAGATCCAGTATGGTCTGCACCCATACTGTGGAGAAGTGAATTCCGAAATGTACTGACATTTTATTTAAGAAAAAAAATAATTACATTGTCTGAGGCAATTGATATTTTTGAATGTGCTGAGGAGTTTCTGAAAGAAAATGAATATGAAATTAATTCAATGCAGGTATTAAACTTATCTCACTCAAGTGGTTGCTCGGCTTATGATTGTGAATTTGTCAATTTGGCAAAAGATCTTGGTGCTTTGCTTGTCACTCAGGACAAAAGAATACTTCACAACTTTCAAGAAACGGCAATATCTATGAGTCAATTCCTTGAAATTCACTAACTCAACGATGGATGACAAGGGAATAGAGCATGTAGGGGTCAAAAGAGCATGTAGAGCATGTAGGGGTCAAATCTTTATCCTTGACAGCTTGTAGCAATCGGGAGCTGGAATCATCAAGCAGAGGTGATTTTATTGACCAAGATTAGATATTCTTACCTGGATAATAGAGTTAATATCTCTTGAAATATTCTTCACCCTGTAATATACTATGATCTATAACACTGGATAAATGTCTATTTATATTGCGAGGTGATTGGTTATGCGACATACGGCAAAATTATTTATGAATGGCCGGAGTCAGGCAGTCAGGCTTCCGGTAAAATTTAGATTTGACTGTGAAGAGGTGTACATTCGTAAAGACCCGGAAACCAACGATATTATCATTTCTCAAAAACCAGGTTCGTGGGATGACTTTTTTCAATTGATGGAAACAATAGATATTCCAGATGATTTTATGGTTGGGCGAAACCAGGAAACCCCACAAAAAAGGGATCTTTTTTGATGGAAAATCAGCATTATATGCTTGATACCAATATGGTCAGCTATATTATCAAAGGGGTTCCGGTTACTGTCAGAGATCATTTACGGAATGTTCCAATGGCGTCGGTCTCTATCTCTGCGATTACGGAAGCGGAACTTATGCATGGTGTGGCGCGGAAACCGGAGGCTAAACATCTGGCGTTGGCAGTTAATGAATTCTTGCTCCGAGTAGAAATTCTGCCTTGGGATTCGGATGCGGCAAAGGCTTATGCCCAGTTGCGAACCAGTTGTGAAAAAGAGGGTAAACCCTTGGGCAATATGGATATGCAGATTGCGGCACACTCCGTTGCTGTGGGTGCTATACTGATAACCAACGATCAGGCCTTTTATAATGTTAAACACCGCTTAACTTTGCAGGATTGGACGAAGCCTCTATGAGTCTGTCCGAGAATGTCTTTTTTCCCCATATCTGCGTTATGCTCAAAAAATTATCCTCGGAATACTTAATGTATGCTGCGACCTAAGGGAGTGCCCTTGTGGTATGGGTAATTTTCTTCGCATGCCTTGATCTGAGAAAAAAATCCTATTCTCGGACAGGCTCATAGCCCATTAGGAGAATAATAAAATGGTAAAACTTGGAGTAAATGTCGATCATGTCGCCACTGTCAGGGAGGCTCGGGGCATCAGTGAACCGGATCCGGTTGCCGCCGCCGTTTTGGCTGAACTCGGCGGGGCTGATGGAATCACGGTTCATCTGCGTGAAGATCGCCGCCATATTCGCGAACGTGATGTCTTTTTGTTGAAAGAGACGATCAAGACCAGATTAAATCTTGAACTCGCCCTGGCTCCGGAAATTCTTGATTTTGCCCTTGAGATTAAACCCTATGCGGCAACCTTTGTTCCGGAAAAACGGGAAGAGTTAACCACGGAAGGCGGGCTTGATGTAATCGGTCACCGGGCCAAACTCGAACCGGTGATCAGGAAATTTAAGGAAACAGGGATTGTTGTCAGCCTCTTTATCGATCCCGATCTTGATCAGATTGAGGCGGCGGCTGAGATTGGTGCCCAATTTATTGAGATTCATACCGGTCGTTATTGTGACGCAAAAAGTGAAGAGGAAGAGAAAAAAGAGTTTTCTCTGATCGATCAGGCTTGTATTACGGCGGCTAATTTTGGGCTTAGAATTAACGCCGGACACGGTTTGAACTATCGCAATGTGGCGCCTATCGCCAAACTACCGGGTATCGAAGAGCTTAATATCGGACATAGTATTATCGCTCATGCGGTTTACGTTGGCCTTGAACGGGCGGTGCGGGAGATGAAAGCCTTAATCTCATGAGTATCATTGGTATCGGCAACGACATTGTCAAAGTCAGCCGGATTGAGAAACTGGTTGACCGTTATGATCAACGTTTTTTGCAACGTGTTTTCACCGTGGCGGAAACGTCCTATGCCTCCGATAAAGCGCGCCCCGCACTGCATTTGGCAGCCCGTTTTGCCGCCAAAGAAGCTTTTGTCAAGGCTTTAGGCTCCGGCTTGCGGGAAGGTTTGAATTGGTGCGATATTGAAGTCGTTAACAACGAGCTTGGTCAACCCCAACTAAAACTCTACAACTACGCCCGACAAGTGTGTTATGAAAGGTGTAACGCCACCACCTGGCTGAGCCTGGCCCATGAACAAGAGTTTGCTTTGGCCTTTGTTGTGCTGGAAACCTAACTTTTTCACCAGGCCAGAGAGGCGTGAATCCAACCTTTATCACTATCTTCATGAGCAATCCGCAACCGGCGCTGCCGGTGGAGATTTACTCACTTGAGTAAGATGGTATTGGGATAGTTTGGCTGCCGGGGGTTAACTTATCGTGAAAATGTTCAAGGTAGTGTATTTCGTCACGAGCCCAGTATAGTGACTTAATGTCAACAACGCGACTCAATATCTCCTCCCGAGAATCAGAAGCTTCAGCCAGGATGTCTCCCATCGGTCCAACCAGTTTACTTTTTCCACACGTGTTGTTACCGACGGTGTTGATTCCGAAGATAAAGATTGAATTGTCAAGAGCCCGAGCCGGTAGTTGAATATCCCAGCGCCTTGAAGCTGCGACACTCCATACCGAAGGGCAAACAATTATTTCAGCTCCTGCAAGAGCTAAAAGACGAGAGGGCTCAGGGAATTCCATTTCGTAACATATCAGCACCCCAATCTTAGCAAATTTTGTTTCGACAATAGGATATTCAATTTTCCCTTTGCTAAAAATTTCATTCTCACGGCCCCACAAAAGACTCTTACGAACCACACTTAAAAGCTCCCCTGTGTGGTCAATAATAGCAGCTGAAATGTAGATCTTTCCAGCTTCATCTTTTTCCGCAAAAGAACTTATTATTACGCTGTTAGCTTTTCTAGCTTCATCTCTAAGCTGGGTGATTGTAGGGCCGTCTCGGGTCTCTGCCAAATCCATAAACACATCTTTAGAAAGGTAGTAGCCGGTAGTCCATAATTCCGGGAATACAATCAGGTTGGACTCATCAGCAACTTGTCGCATAAAGTGAATTCCACGTTTTAAATTGGCCTGAACATCGGCTAAAACCGGATTGATCTGTATACCTGTAATTTGAAACATTTTAAAATATCCTGTTGATCTCCTCAGTGAGACTGGCTTCTTTTTATATTGGTTGGGATTGGCTTTGGATCTATCTCATCACTTAATGGTGTTTAACGTGGCTCAAAAACTCTTTAAGACGTTTGGATTCAGGATTTTTCATGATAATCTTGGGCTTGCCCTCTTCTACTACTCTTCCTTCATCCATAAAGATCAACCGGTCTCCGACTTGTGACGCAAATCCCATTTCATGGGTCACGACAACCATGGTCATACCGCTGTTAACAGCAATACTCTTCATAACATCCAAGACTTCACCTATCATCTCTGGATCCAGTGCTGAAGTTGGTTCATCGAAAAGCATTACTTTGGGGCTGACAGCCAGTGCCCTCGCGATAGCAACTCGCTGCTGCTGACCTCCTGACAATTCTCCGGGTAATTTATTTTTGAAATCATCAAGACCAACTTTGTCAAGAAGTTCATTGGCGATTTTTACGGCATCCAATTTTCTCATTTTTCTCGATTTATTGGGACCGAAAACAACATTTTCAAGCGCACTCATGTGTGGAAAAAGGTTGAACTGTTGAAAAACCATTCCTATCTCAAGTCGAATCTGGCGCACTCGCTTCCACTCCGCAGGAATTCTAATATTATCAACAATCATCTCCCCACTCGAAATCATCTCCAAACAGTTGATACATCGAATCAGCGTGGATTTGCCGGAACCTGAAGGCCCGATGATTACAACAACTTCACCCTGTCTTACAGAAAAATTAATATTATGCAATACCTGTGTGTTCCCGAAGAATTTGCAAACATTTTTCATCTGGATAATATTTGACATCTCGATCCAATCTTTATCTTTTATGACATTTAAATGCTGA
>JAYEGS010000387.1:5409-7389 GCA_034659215.1 Pseudomonadota bacterium
CTGTCTTACAGAAAAATTAATATTATGCAATACCTGTGTGTTCCCGAAGAATTTGCAAACATTTTTCATCTGGATAATATTTGACATCTCGATCCAATCTTTATCTTTTATGACATTTAAATGCTGATGGCGTTGTAATAAATTCCAAGATTCGGCAAACAGGCTCCCCGGGAAATTGTCCGAGAACGCCACTGCTGTCAATATATTTTCATCCTATTTTCACACTGTCGTAATACTGTTGCCAGGGTAGTTGTCATGATCAGGTATATGATGGCAACAGTCAACCATATTTCGAGCGCTCTGAAATTGCTCGCCATGATTTCCTGCCCCTGACGCGTCAGTTCACCGACGCCGATAACGATAAACAGGGAGGTGTCTTTCAAACTAATAATAAACTGATTACCCAAAGGAGGAATCATCCGGCGTAGGGCAATGGGGCCAATTACATACCTGATTAACTGATAACGGCTGATTCCAAGGGATAGCCCGGCCTCAACCAACCCCTTGTGCACAGAAATTGTTGCTCCTCTTACAATCTCGGCAATATAGGCTCCAGCATTGACCATAATAGTGATGATCGCAGCTGTTATGGCCTCCATTCTGAAATGATCCACAAATGGAAGCATCTTGAGGAGCATGGGGAAAGCAAAATAGAGGAACATGGCTTGTACAATAATTGGGGTTCCGCGAATCGATTCTATAAAACCGGCGGAAAAATAACGTATGACAACGCTGATTTTCTTGAAATCTCCATGTGGTTCATCTCCAAGGTAAGCGGTTCCGGCAATACGACCAAGCCCGGCGAGGATACCAATACACATCCCTCCTGCGATACCGGCAAGAGTGATAATCAAGGTTAATTTAGCTCCGGCGAGAAGTAATGGCAGAGATTTCAGAATGACCGAAAAATCAAAGTCCATAGTAGTGGCTAACCTGTACAGAATCAGGTTTAAAATCTAATTTATTCAGGATCTCTATCAAACCATTTTTTGTAGAGCTTGGCATATGTGCCGTCCTCCATCATTTTAAGCAAAGCAATGTTGACTTTCTCGCGAAGTTTGCTCCCCTGAGGAAATGCGATCCCGTATTGCGCCGCCTGAACGTCTGCTCCCACGGCTTTAACCCGACCTTTTCCAGCAACTTTGATGTAATAGAGAACGTTTGGCGTGTCGTGCATGGCTGCATCCGCACCACCGGTAACGACCTCAAAATACGCCTGGTCGATGTTAGGAAATTTGACAATTTTTTTTGCGCCCAGTTTTTCTACATACCCGACAGTAGCAGTTCCGAGTTTGACGGCGACAATTTTACCCTTGAGATCTGAGGGGCCGTTAATATCTATATTGTCGGATTTAACCATAACTTTGAGACCGGCTCTGAAATAGGGATGAGAGAAGTCGATTTTCTCTTCGCGAGATGATTTTATAAAGATTGCCGCAAGTGCGGCATCCAGGTTGCCCGTAATTAAACCGGGAATCAAACCGTTAAAGTCCAGCGGCTTCAGTTCATAATCGAGTTTGAGACGTTTTGCAATTTCGGCCCAGAGATCGATATCAAATCCAGTATATTTGCCATCATCACCTTTGTATTCAAAGGGCACGAAAGAGGTGTCGGTGCCGATATATAGCTTTTCGGCGAATGCTGTCCCGGAAAAAATAATCATAACGCTTGCGAGAACTAAAAGTAGCAGTTTTTTCATGTTGCAGACTCCTTGTTTAAAACCGAGATGACAGATTAAACGTACCAACAAACCTTTTTACCAGACGAGAGATGAGTGAATCCAACCTTTATCACCATCTTCATGGGCAATTCGCAACCAACGTCCTCGTCGCTTAAGAACTTTAAGGGGAACCTCTCGATCGACAATAAAGAGAATCCGGTTTTTTGTGCCGGGATCGGAACGAACATTACAGTTCTCTACCGTTGTGATAACCGTTGCCGTCCGGCTCAACAGGGATTTATAAACCCAACCGTTGTCTC
>JAYEGS010000388.1:0-5437 GCA_034659215.1 Pseudomonadota bacterium
CGTTGGGGAGTGCAGTCGTTCGCAACCTGCGCGTGTCATTCATGGCTTTGCCGGGCTCGGTTACCCATTCAGATGTGCGAAAAGTAATGATGGACGCCTCCAAAGTTTCGATCATGTTGCTTTTTATCATTGGTAACGCGATGCTTTTTGCTCATGTTTTGACCTCTGAGCGGATTCCGCACCATCTTGCCGCCATGATTGTTGATTGGGGATTGCCGACATGGGGTTTTCTGGTCGTGGTTAATATTCTTTTGCTGATGGCCGGAAACTTTATGGAGCCTTCCGCGATTATTTTGATTATGGCCCCCATACTTTTCCCGATTGCTCTTAAGATGGGGATTGATCCGATTCATTTAGGGGTTATCATGGTCGTTAATATGGAAATCGGCATGATTACACCGCCGGTTGGTCTCAATCTCTTTGTCACCTCCGGGATAACCGGGCATAATATTACCTGGGTTATCAAGGCGGCTCTACCGTGGCTGATGATTCTCCTGGTTTTCCTGGTGTTGATCACTTATATCCCGCAGATTTCACTCTTTTTGCCGGAATATATCGATCAACTTAAAGGCTATTAGGTAATATTTATTACCCCCTCCCGGTGGAACCAGGCTGCGTTCTTTTTATTAAGGCGCAGCCTGGTTCCGTCTTTTTACTATATTATTCATTACTATTAAGTCAGGTTGCAAAAAATGGCAGTAGCAGAAAAATCTTTAGCCTTAAGAAAAAAGTATCGTGGTTTGATCGGGGTTAGGAGTAAGGTTCCGATTAAAGATACTTCGATTTTAAGTCTGGTCTATACCCCCGGCGTCGGTAGTAGTTGTCAGGCGATTGCCGATAACTCATCCGACTCCTTTCTTTACACTATGCGAGCCAACACGGTTGGCCTTTTTTCCAATGGTTCAGCGGTTTTCGGTCTCGGAAAGGTCGGGGCTGCGGCCTCGATCCCGATGCTTGAAGGGGTCTCGGTTTTTTTTAAAAGCTTTGCCGGTATCGATGCCATGCCGCTGGCGATCAAATCCGAAAATTCGGATGAATTTGTTGAAATTGTTCGGGTTATGGCTCCGACCATGGGGGGGATTTGTTTAGAGGATATCTCCTCACCGGATTGTTTTGCGATTGTTGAACGTTTGCGTCGGGCCGTTCAATTGCCGATTTTCCATAACGATCAGCATGGTTCGTCGATTGTTATCCTTGCCGCCTTAAATAACGCCCTTAAGGTTGCCGGGAAAAAACTCGCATCCTCTAAAATTGTTATTAATGGTGCCGGCGCGGCCGGCATTGCCCTGGCCCGGAGCCTGGTTCGTTCAGGGGTCGGCGAGGTGGTTGTCTGTGATCGGGCCGGAGCTATCTATCAGCATCGAACCGCCAATATGAATTGGGCCAAAGCGGAACTCTCGTTTAAGACTAATCCGAACCATCTGCAAGGTTCGCTCAATGAAGTTTTGCCCGGAGCCGATGTTTTTGTCGGTCTTTCCAGCGGCGGTCAATTAAGCTCGGCAATGATCAAGACCATGGCAGTTAAGCCGATTGTCTTTGCCCTGGCTCTGCCGCAACCTGAAATTGAATATCTGAGTGCCCGTAAGGCGGGGGCTTTTATCGTTGCGACCGGCAGTATTGATTATCCGAATTATCTGACTTCATCTTTGGTTTTTCCCGGTTTTTTTCGCGGGGCCTTGGATGCTGCGGCCTGGAAAGTGACCTGGGGGATGGAGATGGCTGCGGTCAAGGCTTTACAGGAGCATGTGCCGGAAAACCTGCTTAGTGAAGTTAATATCGCCCCGCGCCTTTTTGATTTCAGTCTGGCTCCGGAGATCGCTCGCCGGGTGGCTGCTGCTGCCGTGGCTGAGGGGGTTAATCGAAAGGCGGTTGACCCGGAAAAGGTTAAAGATAAGTTGTTGCGCTATGTCTATGAGGGAGAACTTGCAATTTTGCCGCCATTAGCGCGCAAAGGGAGTCAAAAAGAGAGTGTCGTCAGTGTCGATGAACAATCCCTGGAGCTGCATAAGCGCTATATGGGTGTTGTTGGGATTGAGGCTAAAATTCCACTTAAAGATACCCGTCTGGCCTCGATGCTCTATTCGGCGGCTGGAGTTTCGGAATCTTCTAAATTGATTATGGGAGATTCCGATAAACTCTACGATTTGACCGTAAAAAGTAATCTTGTTGCGGTTGTCTCTGACGGTTCGGCGGTTCTCGGGTTCGGTAATATCGGTCCCCGGGCGGCCCTGCCGGTCATGGAGGGCAAAGCGATCCTCTTTAAAACCTTTGGCGGGGTTGAGGCCTTGCCGATCTGTATCGATACACAGGATGTTGACGAGATTGTTCGGGTGGTTGAGGCGATCTCTCCGGTTTTCGGTGGTATCAATCTTGAAGATATCTCGGCCCCCCGCTGTTTTGAGATAGAGCGCATTTTACGGGAAAAACTTGATATCCCGGTTTTCCATGATGATCAGCACGGTACGGCAGTAGTGACTTTGGCCGGGATGCTCAATGCGCTCAAAATAGTAGGTAAGAAACTTGAAGAGCTTAAGATTGTCGTCAATGGTGCCGGAGCCGCAGCCACGGCTGTGAGCAAACTTCTGCTGAGTGCCGGAGCGAAGAATATTATCATGTGTGATACGGTCGGCGCGATCTATGCCGGACGTAAAAAGCGGATGAATCCTTATAAAGATGAGATGGCCCGGATCACTAATCCGGATAAGTTGAAAGGGGGCTTGGCGGCTGTTTTGCGCGGGGCCGATGCCGTAGTCGGTTTGTCACAGCCCGAAACCATCACGGTTGAGATGGTCAAGAGTATGAGTAAAGATCCGATAGTTTTTGCCCTCTCCAATCCGGTGCCGGAAATCATGCCTTCCGAGGCGCTGGCTGCGGGTGCTAAAGTAATTGCTACCGGACGATCCGACTTTCCCAATCAGGTTAATAACTCTCTCGCTTTTCCCGGCATTTTTCGCGGGGCGCTGGATGTGCGTAGTCGCCAGATTGATGATGCTATGAAGATTGCGGCGGCGAATGCGATCGCCTCTCTGGTTAGTGCCGAAGACCTGGCTGAGGGGACGATTATCCCCTCAGCTATGGATCTTCGGGTACCTCCGCAGGTGGCGGCGGCGGTCGCGGCCTCGGCGATCACCCAAAAACTGGCCCGGCGTACCCTCGATTCACGGGATATTTACAATAATACCCGCGATTATCTGTATGAGGGGATACTGAGAATAGTTTAATGCAGATTCTTGAATTTTTCCCTTGCAATGTAAATTAAAATTTGTTAATAGGTTGAGCGCTATTGTGCTCTATGGAATGATGGGTGTGACTATTAGAGATGGAGTAACTTTATCATCCCTTAATATTAATATGTTTTAATTTGCTTGTTTTTCACATATCTGTAGTTTAATTTTTTGACAGGAGGAAGAAATGGTTAGGAGAGTAGGATTAGTTCTGGCAGTGTTGATGATGATGGCAATAGCCATCCCGGCACTAGCTGCTGACGTCAAGATCAAGGGTGATTTTAACAACCGCTTTATGGTTTACACAAATCACAACGACTGGCTCGACAGTGAAAAGGGTGTTTTGAAAGATGGCAGCTCTAGTGAGACCTGGGGTGAAGCCAAGTACCGGATGTGGTTTGATGCGACAACCAACGACGGTAAAGTCAAAGGTATCTGGGCTTTTGAAATTGGTGGCTTAGAGTATGGTAAGCCCGGTTCTATGGGCAAAAGTGTTGGCGGCAGCTACTCCGGTGATGCCATCAATGTTGAAACCCGCTGGCTCTACACTGACTTTCAGCTACCTTGGGCCTGTGAAAAAGCCCGTGTCCGCATGGGTCTGCAGCCTTTTAAAGTCAATGGTTACTTCTGGGCTGAAACGATCATGGGTGTGACCACCGATATAGCCGCTGGTCCGGTTAATCTTAACTTTGCCTGGCTGCGGCCTTATCGTGATGAAACCAAAGATCCCGATGATGATGTCGAAGATCTTGATGCTTTCTATGCTCGCGTAAATTTCAAGCCTGCTGATGGTATTAAGGCTGGGGTTTTCGGTGTTTATATGATGGGTGATCCTGATTACAGTGATCCGGCCAATTATAAAACTATCACCTCGCAGTACTATCAAGTCAAGAAACTGGGTAACGAGACCGATCTTAGTCTCTATACTTTTGGTACCGACGGTAAAGCCACTTTTGGCGATTTCTTTGTCAATTGGGATCTGATGTATCAGGGCGGCAGCATCGATAGTGCTAACTTTTCTGAGACTTACAATGGTTGGGATTACAATAAGGGTGCAGTTAACGAAGATTTCGACGTTAGTGCCTATTTTGCTCACTTCGACGTTGGTATGAAGATTGATAAAATGAAATTTACCTACACCTTCTGGTATGCTTCCGGTGACGATGATGCCAGCGACAGCGATTTCGACGGCTTCCTCTCTGTTGATATTGACCGGATGGATAGTATCTGTATTCTCGAAGGTGGTTTTGTCGATGATGACTACTATACGGAAAATGTTGGTATGCTCGACAAAGGTATGATTTTCAACAAATTGGCCTTTGATTACAAAGCCAGCAAGAAGCTTTCGGTTGGTGTTGCCGCTCTCTATATGCTGACGGCTGAAGATATCGAGTACGTTGATAACGACGGTAAGAAACGGAAAGAAGATGAAATCGGGATCGAGTTTGATGCTTATCTGAAATATAAGCTCTATGACAATCTTGAGTTCGCGGTTAACGCTGGTTATCTTTTCTCCGGCGACGGTATGGATTTCTGGGAAGTTGATCAACGCGACGGTAGCAGTGATGAAGATATCTTCATCAGCACCATGCGGGTTCGTTATAAATTCTAAAGGAAACTATTCCTGATGGAATTCTTAAGGGGAAGCGGTTTATCGCTTCCCCTTTTTTTGTGCTTTGTGACTATTCAGCATAAGTAGAAAAACACCATATATTGATAAATTTCAGTAAATTCCGGGGACATAACCCGATTTTCCGAAGTAAATCGGGATTGTGTCCCCGGAATTTACGGGTTAGCTGAATAGTTACATTGCTTTTTACTTGAGGTATAATAGTAAAAAGGCTATATGATATCGGTGCTTCGGGTTGTGACGTATGAGTGATGGTTTTGCTTTTAGATGTGATTAAATTTCGATTGCGGGAAACCTGTAAGTCTCTAATTTAAGTTTGCCGGCTTTGGAGTTAAAATTGTGGGGGAAGTGTTGAGTAAAAACTATAAATTGTGTAAGTCAAATGTATTGGTTAGTTTTTGTCTTGTGGTTGTTATGTTGCTGGTGGTTTCATTGCCCGCCTCCGCCACTGACCCGATGACTCGTTTTAAACCTCTCTCCGGCTACCTGGTACAAGTTGGGCCGCAAGGGATCGTGGTTGATTGCGGTCGCAAAAAAGGGGTGGCTGTTGGCGACCTGTTTGCTGTCTTGCAACCGGGCCCGC
>JAYEGS010000388.1:5537-7351 GCA_034659215.1 Pseudomonadota bacterium
ATGACTCGTTTTAAACCTCTCTCCGGCTACCTGGTACAAGTTGGGCCGCAAGGGATCGTGGTTGATTGCGGTCGCAAAAAAGGGGTGGCTGTTGGCGACCTGTTTGCTGTCTTGCAACCGGGCCCGCCACTGATCCACCCGGTAACCGGGCGGCCGATGGGAGTTCAGGAAAGGCTGGTTGCATCTCTCAAAGTAATGCGGGTTGAGGCTGATTATGCCATCTGTCGCCCGCTTAGGCGTTATCTTCGAGTGCCGTTGGTGCGCGGCTCATTGGTCAGACGATTTGATGAAATGGCGGCCCTCTTTATTGATCTCAACGGTAACGGGATAGAGCTTTTTTCCCGAATTCGCGAAGAGTTGCCCCAGCTTGATTGGGCCGATTACGGTGTTGGCTTGCGGCATCGTCAGGCTTTGCAGCGTCCCGGCGGGCCGGGGGCGATGGGTTATGATCTCTATGTTGTCAACCAGGGTCGAAATCTTACCTTTTACAATGGTGATCAGGAGTTGGTTGCGGCTTGGGATGCGGATCAAATATCCGGCCGAAATATTGCGCATAGTTCGGTTGCCGGAGGTTCTTCGGGTAAGGGGGGGAAGGGTAAATATGGACTCTCAACCACCGGTGCGGACAGAGCTATTCTGACCAGCTATCGCGAGATGGCCAAGGTTAACCTGGTCGTAATGGGGATGGATGTTGGAGATCTCGATAATGACGGGATTTCCGAGATGGTTTTTACCGATGGAGAGAAGATCTTTGTCTATCAAATTACCCAAAAGGGATTGAAATATAGTTACCGCTACTATTTTGAAAAATGGGGTACTATTGTTAATATTGTGGTCGGTGATATCAACGGTGATCGCCGGGATGAGATTATCGTTAACACTTTTAATGAGACTGAAGATGGTTTCTCCTCTTTTGTGATTAGCAAAATAAAAGGTAAATATCGGATAATTGCTGATAATATCCCTTTTGTCCTGGGTCTTCTTGGGGGCAGATCAGTGGCTGATAAAGGGGTCTATTTTGTGGGCCAGGGATTTGAAGAAGAGGAGCTTTTTGCGAGCACGGTTTCTCGGCTTAAATTTAAGAATGGAAAGGTTTCATCAACGTCAAGATTCAACGTGCCGATGGGCTTTACTTTGCCGGGCGCGGTTTATGGCGATGTAAATAATGATAAGATAAATGAGCTCTGTTTTATAAATAAAAACAACTTTCTTGAAATTTACCAGGGCAGTAAGCGTTTGTGGCTCAGTGAGGAGCGCCTGGCCGGGTCGCTGCAGGATGTTCAGTACGAGGTTGGAACCGAGAAAGTTAGTTACACTGAAAAGCGCCAGATCAGCGCTCCCATGCGGATTTATGATATTGATGGTGACGGCACGAAAGAGATTCTTATCGTCGATAACAAATCAGGTATGTCAACCAGCTTTGGTGAGTTTGGTTTTCTAAACCAGGGGCATGTCAGGATGATTCGCTACAGCGGCAGAAATTTTGATGTGCAGAAAGTAACCGGAGCCATCGGCGGCCCGCTGCAAGGCATCCAGATTGTTAAGGATGAGCTGATCTGCGCAATGGTAAAACGGGGAGAGGATATCTTGAAGATTTCAGGAACTACGTACCTGTTTGCCTTCCCGCTGCCACGAAAAAGTATAAAACATTAGTAACTGTTCAGCGTGATTGCCTTAAAGCCACAGTAAATGGTGCGAACATTGGCTTCGCCCGGCTTCGAGGGGGACACACCCCAAGAGTACTTCCTCGCTTCGCTCACAGCGCAGCTCAGATCGGCATAAAGGCTTGGCAGCCGCCGCCTGGAGCAATGTCC